>CAYUFL010000034.1:0-20090 GCA_964444065.1 uncultured Lachnospiraceae bacterium | reverse complement strand
TGACGCATTCCATCTCATCTTCCGTTTTTTCGATGTATGCCGCAAACCGCTTTGCGACCTGCTCATCCCCGACAATCAGGATCTGGTCGCTTGCGTCAAATTCATAATAAGGACCGGGAGAAATAATCAGGTTTTGCTCCTGCAGAATGCCGATAATCGTCGCACCGGTATGATGCCAGACCTGCAATGTTCCGATACTTTTTCGGATGATGTGCGAATTTTTGGGCACAGCGATCTGCATAGGCGTGATCAGACCGGTATGCATGTATCGATACATATCAATGATCTGTTTCGTTTTTTCGGTAATTTCTTCATCCAACGCCTGCCGTTTCTCCAATAACTGAATCAGGGAACGATTCATTTCCGTTACGCTTGTGTCGTTTCGAAAACTTTTTACAAAGCTGATTGCCTGCTCTTTGGAAGAAACGATGATGCCGCTGCCGATCATCACGCGCACGACCCCTTTGTCCGACAGGATAGACATCGCTCTGCGGATCGTTTCAGGCGAAACCTTGTACTCGCTGGAAAGAATCGAGCGCCCCTTCAGTTTTTCGCCTTCACGGATTTCTCCAGAAGCGATTCTGGAAGAAATATCCACCGCTATCTTCAGATATCTGGCAATCGTAACCTGGTGTATCGGTTCCATATGTTTTCTCATCCAATCTGTTATTTGTGCTTGACCTGAAAAAATTATATCATAACGTAACCGAATACTGAAAAAATTGTTGCATACAGACCGATTTTCCTTCTGATCGAAATACGACAGCACATGAACGCTTGTCTCTGATTTGACAACCGACAACTTATAATTTATAATAAATATGTCAGTTACCGACCTGCATCCCAAAAACATGCGGGTTGATTACTGTTCTGCACCGAATCATATCGGTGCAGGCACAAAAAATTCTGGAGGGAAATATGAAAAAATGGTTTGCAGTGATGCTCACTGCACTGCTTGCAATTTCACTGACCGCCTGCGGCAGCAGTTCAGGCAATCAAACAACAGTGACATTTGCAGATGCAGGATGGGACAGCATCAAATTTCACAACGAAGTTGCAATTTATATTGCAGAAAATGCCTACGATCTCAAAGGAGAACAGACATCGGGGACAACGGCAATCACCTACAGTGCGATGGAATCCGGGGATCTCGATGTATATATGGAATTATGGACAGACAATCTGGCGTCCTATGACGACGATCTCGCGGCGGGTGCTTTTCAGGAACTTTCCGTCAATTTTGACGATAACGCACAGGGATTTTATGTCCCCCGCTATGTCATTGAAGGCGATGTGGAACGCGGCATCGAAGCTTCTGCTCCGGATTTGAAAAGTGTGGCAGATCTGGCAAATTACAGCGATATATTCACCGATCAGGATGATCCAAGCAAGGGACGCATCTATGGTGCGATTTCCGGCTGGGAAGTCGATACTGTGATGAGAAACAAAGTAACCTACTACGGGCTCGACAAATATTACAACTACATTGACCCGGGTTCCGAAGCAGCTCTGGCAGCATCTATCTCGGCAGCATACGAAAAAGGAGAACCGATCGTCGCTTATTACTGGGAACCGACATGGATCACAGGCAAATACGATCTGGTACTTTTGCAGGATGCACCGTACAATGCGGATGTCTATCTGAACGGAGCATGCGCATGTCCGAGCGTCAAAGTCACGATCTGCGTCAGCAACGATTTCGCCGTAGCCCAGCCTGACTATTGTGCCTTTTTAAGCAAATATGAGACTTCAAGTGCACTGACTGCGGAAGCATTGTCCTACATGCAGGAAAATGATGCATCCTACGAAGATACCGTCGTTTGGTTCCTACAGCAACATGACGAACTGCTCGATCAATGGCTCCCTGCAGAAAAAGCAGCACTTATACGCAAAGCACTGAACTGACAGATAGGAGTGATATACTATGCCGGACTGGTTTCTGAATTTCCCCGATCAAATCCACATTAATATTGTGGATCCGATCGATAATGGAATTCACTATATTCTTGTAAACTGGGAGACTTTTTTTGACGGATTAAAAAACGTACTTGGAACATTTATCAATGCCATAGGCAGCGTGGTCAACCTGATCCCGTGGTGGCTGATGATTCTCGTGGTAGCTGTTCTGACTTATCGCATGACAAAAAAAATCAGCCGCGCCGTTCTGTATTCTCTGCTGCTCTTTTTTATCGGGACGATGGGGCTATGGTCTTTGATGTACCAAACGCTGACGATCATTATCGCGTCGGTTATTTTCTCGCTGCTGCTCGGTTTGCCTTTAGGAATCCTGGTTGCATCCAGCAAGCGGGCAGATGCGATCGTGCGCCCAATTTTGGATACCATGCAGACCATGCCGAGTTTTGTATATCTGATTCCGGCCGTCATGCTGCTTGGCACGGGAAACATTCCCGCACTGCTGGCAACAACAATCTATGCCGTCCCACCGGTGATCCGTCTCACCAGCCACGGCATACAGCAGGTCAACAGTGAAGTAGTGGAGGCCGCCAAAGCATTCGGGTCCACCAAATCGCAAACCCTCTTTAAAGTACAAATTCCGCAGGCAATGCCGACCATCATGACAGGTGTCAATCAGACCATTATGATGGCAATTGCCATGGTCGTTACCTCCTCAATGATCGGTGCGCGCGGTCTCGGTTCGGAGGTCATGATCGGTATCAACAGACTCGAAAGCGGACGGGGTTTTGCCGCAGGCATTGCCATCGTCATTGTTGCCATCGTCATGGATCGCCTGACGCAGGGAATCTATAAAAAGAAAGAGCAGGAATCGTTATGACAGAAGACAAAGACATCATCCTGCGCGCAGAGCATATCACAAAGATCTACGGTTCCAACCGTGCCGCGGCACGCGAAATGGTCAAAAGAGGATGCTCCAAGGAAGAACTGTTCAAGCAGACCGGAGTTACGGTAGCCGTCGATGACATTTCGTTTGAGGTGGAACGTGGGAAAATATATGTATTGATCGGACTTTCCGGTTCGGGTAAATCAACTGTAGTGCGTTGTCTGAACAGACTCAACGAAGTCACCAGCGGCACAATATTGTTCGAAGGAAAAGACATCAGTAAATTCGACAAAAAAGAACTGCTGGCGTTTCGCAGAAAACACATCTCGATGGTATTTCAGAGTTTCGGTCTCATGTCCCACCGTGATGTGCTCGGAAACGTCGCATACGGTTTGGAAGTCAGAGGGCTCTCCAAAGAAGAACGCGAGCGCAAAGCCATGGAGATGATTTCTATGGTCGGACTGGACGGATGGGAACACGAAACAATCGCCAGCCTGAGCGGCGGCATGAGACAGCGGGTCGGCATTGCCAGAGCGCTTGCCAACGATCCCGATATTCTGTTGATGGACGAACCGTTTTCCGCCCTCGATCCGCTCGTGCGACGGGATATGCAGTTTGAATTGCTTTCCATTCAGCGCAAACTCAACAAAACCGTTATCTTCATCACACATGATATCAACGAAGCGTTTAAGCTGGGTGATACCGTTTCGATCATGAAAGACGGTCGCATTATACAGACAGATACCCCGGAAGGCATGTCAACAAATCCTGCCGATGAATATGTGCAGAACTTCATCGACAGCGCCGACAAGGCTCAGATATACAACGTAAAAAACATTATGCAAAAACCGTCCTGTCTGATTCATTCAAGAGACGGTGTGAACAATGCACTCAGCCAAATGCGCGTCGAAGGACTTTCCAGCGCCTTTGTCGTGGACAGCCAAATGAAATTGGTTGGATTGATCACCCTCGATCAGGCACTCAAGGTCAGACGGGGCGAACTCGCATTTGACGATGCGATCACCACCGGTATTGCCACAACACAGGAAGATACGCAGATTTCCGATCTGATTCCCATTGCTGCCGAAGTACCCTACCCGATTGCGGTAGTGGACGATCAGCAGCATTTGCAGGGCATCGTCACTAAAGCCGCGGTTTTAGCCTCGTTGGTGTAAATAAAATCAATCGAAAAATCATATCAAAAAAACTCCGAACCTTTCTAAACTGGTAAACTAAAAGCAGACATGAAAAAACCGACCTCCCAATCGTTAGATTTTTGGTCTAACTTTTGGGGGTCACATCAAATGTCTGCTTTTTTGATATACTGAGAAAAGGAGGAGACAAAATAGCTTTTCCCCTTATTCCCCGGGAAATTATTTGAGAATCTTTTTCACCAGTTTCATCGTCTTTTCTTTATATGGCGGATAGCGCAGATTCGTATCCATGCGTGCCGCACTCTTTAAGACACTCTTTGCATGAGAAAACGTATCAAAGCTCTTCCTGCCGTGATAGCTTCCCATGCCGCTGCTCCCGATGCCGCCGAACGGCAGATACCCGCTTGCGACATGCATCACCGTATCGTTCACACAGCCGCCGCCGTAGAGCACATTGTGCAGCACCTGCGTTTCATTCTGTTGATCCAGCGTAAACAGATACAATGCCAACGGATGCGGACGGTGCTTCAGATCGGTAATCAAATCGGTAAGTTTGCTGTATGTCAGCACAGGCAGGATCGGTCCGAAGATTTCGTCCTGCATGATCTTGCTGTCGTACGTAATCCCATCAAGGATCGTCGGTTCGATCCGTCGGTCTTCCCTGCTCCCATTTCCGCCGCACACGACTGTTTCTCCGTCAAGATAAGCCATCAGCCGATCATAATGTTCCGCGCTGACGATCTTTCCGACCGTTTTGTTTTCCAATGGGTGTTCTCCGTACATCTCTTTGATCCATTTCTGCATCGCAGCGAGCAGCTGATCTTTCACGGATTCGTGCACGATCACGTGATCGGGTGCCACGCACGTCTGTCCCGCATTGAGAAATTTTCCCCAGACGATCCGCATTGCGGCAAGCGGAATATTCGCGGTTTCATCCACGATACAGGGGCTTTTACCGCCGAGTTCCAGCACCACGGGGGTCAGATATTTCGCCGCTGATGCCATCACAACGCTGCCGATGCGTGCACTTCCGGTAAACATAATGATATCGTAGGGCGCATCCAGCACTTCGTCGTAGCTGTCACCGACCGGATCGGTGCAGTAAATGTAGGCTGCGTCAAAGGTTTCGTTAATCATATCGCGCACGACATGAGCCACGTGAGGCGTGCTTTTCGATACTTTGATCACGGCAGTATTGCCTGCCGCAATCGCGCCGATCAGCGGAGCAATACACAGTTGAAACGGATAGTTCCACGGAGACATAATCAGTGCCACACCGTACGGTTCCTTCACGATCATGCTGCGCGCGGGCATATGCGTCATCGGTGTTTTCACGCGTTTTGTCTTCATCCATTTACCCAGATGCTTTTCTGCGTGGCGCAGTTCATCCAGCACCACGCCGATTTCCGTCAGATATGTTTCGGACGGCGATTTGCCCAGGTCTTCCTCCATCGCCTCATTGAGCGCAGGCTCGTATTTTAGTATGGCATCCCTCAGTTTCGCAAGCGCATTCCTGCGTGCCTGTGCGGGTCTTGTTTTCCCGCTGATAAAATATGCTTTCTGCAATGTTACAATTTCATTCGGTTTCATAATAGCCCCCCTGTTTCGGACTTTAAACAGTCTGTTCTGATATCCTCATTCTACCACCGCTTTGCGGCAGGACAAAGCCGTGCAGTGCAAAGAAAACAAATACTGTTGCAACCGGAAGCAGTCCAAAGCAAAAAGCCGCATGATTACAGAACGCAATCATGCAGCAAGTTAATTTATAACTATCAAATAGGTTATAAGGCGCAAGCAATAATGAATCGCAAACGAAAGCCTGCTTCTTTACTGCAACTTTGCTTTTTCGTCTTCCGATTCCAACAACATATCCGCAATCAGTCTTGCCGCCTTCTCCACCACATCCGCGCACTTTATATTATGATCCCTGATCTGAAAATACACCTCACAGTCTTCGGGTTTTGTGTAGTAGTAAGCCCGTCCGAATACCTGCTTCTGTATTTCGGGACAAAGCGTTGTCCCCATTTCAGCAAGATATCTGTCGCGGAATTCGATATATTTCTGCGACCCGATTTCCTGTTTGGCAGGATCTTTCAACTCTTCGTCCAACGATGCGTTGTATTTCAGCCCGACTGCCAACAGTCCGCAGGTATACGTGCCGCAGCTTCCGCTGCTTGCCCCCGCCCCGCCGCAAAGTGACAGCGAAGCACATATCACCTCATCCGGTATCCAGTCAAAGTAGGATTTCAGACCGACAAGGGTACTGCGCGAACAGACATCGTCCCGTATCTGCGCTTCCCGTGCGGCTTTGCCCACCATATCCAATATCTCTTGCCGTTTCATTTATTCCAGACCTCTCCTTCATCCAGTTCCCACAATGCATACAGTTCGTTATAAAACGGAGGTCTGGCGAAATTGAATTTCATTTCTTTTGAAAAATCTGCGTATCCGAGCTTGATGCTGCGAAAAAATTCCAATCCCTTGACCAGTTCTTCCACACGTTCCCCCGGCACACTGAAAATAATTTCATTTTCGTCCGCACATCCGCGTTCGTACTCGCCGGGATCCGGAATCGTGACGCGATATTCTCTGCTGAGCATCGGCGGCACACAAGAATAAATGCAGGAATCAATCGCGTCCATCTGCGTTTCGACAATTTTGCCCGTCATGTATTTCACCGCCCAAAGCATGCTGCGCAGCTGTGCATTGTTCGCATAGATCAGCACAAGATCAGGCTCAAACGTGCAGCAAGACAGCGGCGCCATCACAGTACCGATATATTCGCCGTATTCCAGTCTGGGAAATTTCGCAAAAAATTTTCTTGCCGCGTCCAAATCCGCCATTCCGAGATTACGGCACACCACTTCAAAACTTTCACTGCCTTCTTTGCATTCCACAAGCCCCAGTCCGATGAGCGGATTCCAGCACCAATGGGAATATTTGTCCATATAGACCTTTTTTTTATCCCTGCGCGTCATGGCAAGTGCCTGGCAGAACGCCAGATGTTCTCCGCGTTCTTTCCTCGGATCAATCGCATCTGCTGGAATTTCTTCTTCGCTGCGGATCATTTTAATCGCAATCGGTTCATAACGCAGAATCAACATATCTCTCAAATTTTTGCTGTACTGATTGAATTGCTGTATGGTTTGCATCCGATACCCTCCATTATCTTATTGTACCAATAAGGCACATTATATTCTCATTATATTCTTTTTTTTAAACGATTCAAGATATTCGACAGAATTTTATTGTAATAATTCCATGCGACGGGCTCCTATTTTTAGGAGCAAGAAACCTGCATCATGAAAACAATTCGGGAAATCGCAAATCAAATTGTTTCAATACAAAATAAATATAAAAAAAGACATCCGTACAGCTTCGGATGTCTTCTCATATATGCAGTTTGGTACTTGAAATGGCTTATTTCAGTTTGACCGACGGGAACAGTCCCGCATCCGTGTGCGGAATAAAGCTCGCGGCAACGAATTCGTCCATATATTTGTTGTTTGTGCTCAGTTCCAGATACGTCATGCTCTTCCCGAGTTCGTCCACTTTCGCTTTTGCTTCGGAAGAAATCAGCATGCAATACGCACCCGAAAGAGCGGAGTTGGCGATATAATGATATTTCGCGATGTCGATATCCGGCAGCATGCCGATGTTCACGGCATTGCGCATATTGATACCGCTGCCGATGCCGCCCGCCACATAGACGCTTTCAATCACGTCCACTTCCATTTCGAGCGATTGCAGCATCACTTTGATCGCCGAGAAGATCGCGCCCTTCGCGCGGATAAAGTTGTCGATATCCACTTCAGTCAGCTCGATGTCGCGCACCGAGTTCGCTTCTTCTTTTGTGGCGATGATGTAACTGCTGATCTTATATTGATCCGTTCTGATTCGTTTTCCTTCGCGCGAAAATTTGCCTCGTGAATTGACAATACCGCAGGTATACAGTTCGCTGATAATATCGATAATACCCGAACCGCAAAGCCCGACGGGTTTGCCTCCTCCGATCACGCTGTAAGTCGGTTCCATCGTATCCTTGTCAATCACGATCGATTCGATAGCGCCGTCGGTTGCGCGCATTCCGCAGCTGATATCCCCGCCTTCGAATGCGGGTCCCGCGGAACAGGAACAGCTCATCAGAAAGTCCTTATTTCCGAAAACCAGTTCTCCGTTCGTCCCCAAATCGACGAACAGGGAAAATTCCTCTTTGTCCCAAATCATGCTCGCCAATGTGCCTGCTGTAATATCACCGCCCACATAACTGCCGATATTCGGCGCGATCATAATGTCCGCATCCGGATGTGCCGTCAGTTGGAGGTCTTTCGCGTTGATATCCCGTACTTCGAAAAAGACGGGAATAAATGGTTCCATACGCAGATAGTTCGCGTTGAGCCCCAAAAACAGATGGTTCATTGTGGTGTTCGCGGCAATGCACATACGGTGAATCTGATTCGGATCGAGGTTTGCCGATGCGCACATATTTTCAATAATCGGATTAATCGTATCCTTGATGACAGCATCCTGCAGCATTTTGATTCCGCCCGCTTTTGTCGTTTCCACGATGCGGTTAATAACGTCTGCGCCGAAACGGATCTGTCCGTTCCCGCTGGATGCCTTTGCAAAAATATGTCCGTCCTTCATATCGATCAACAGTGCGGATACGGTGGTGGTACCGATATCAATCGCAACCCCGTATATACGCTCGTCGTCATTGATACCGAGAATATCCATCACATAAGTATTGTGCTTGCTCGTCTTAATAATCAGTTTGACTTTGAAATTGTTCTCTCTTATCAAGTCCGGCAGTTTCTTGAGCACAGCAAACGGAACGATCAATTCGTTCATCCCTGTCGCCGCCTTCAGCGCGCGGATCAGCCGCTCGTTGTCGGGCATTGTGTCGTCGAGTGTCGGTTCGTGCATGGTGAGTTCAATGACGCTCAAATCGTTTTCAAACGCAATCCCTGCCGCTGCGACATTCTTTTTAATATCGTTGAAGATCTTCACTTCCTGATAGGAGCTCAGATCAGCTACTTTCATTCTGCTTTTATACGCCGCCGCAATATCCGGCACCAGCAATTCCGCATCAGCAATGACATAGCTGTTGCATGCCAGCCGATATCCGTCGTCGTATTCTTCTTGCGTCAGATGGCGCGTAATTTCAGAACGCACTTCTCCGCTCACCAGCCGGACTTTGCATTTCCCGCAGGAAACGTTGCCCGAACACGGAGCATCGATTGCCACATTCGCTTTTTTTGCCACATCAAGTATCTGTTCATCCAAAGCAGCGAAGATAGACTTATCTTCGCCGCTTTCGAACTTAAATTTAATTTGAAACATGTTGTATTCCTTACGTTACATTAATTCATCCATCTGAAGAGCAGGATGGTTCTTTTCTGTGAGGAAAGCAAGTACCGCTTCGGATTCCGTTGCAATCGATTCGTCGCAGATCATGTCTGAGAAGTTATCGATGCCGTAGAGTTCCTTTGCAGTTTTGTTGAGTTTCGCAGCCACATCGTCTTTGAGTTCTTTCGGCATCCAGACGATACGTTCAATACCGCCTTCCGCTTTCATGAATTTCTTGGACGAAATGAAATGTCTGCCGTGGCCCATAAATCCGGGCGTCTGCACACCGCCGCCTGTCATGGAAGCCAGTTCGCCGAATGTCATACCGACCGGCGTAATGCCTTTATATTCACGGTTGACAATGACAACGCCTTTTGCTTCGGGCAGGATTCCGCAGATGCATTCAAAACATCCGCAGCTTGTCATCGGGTCTTCGAGAATGGAATACAGTGCCACACTGGTGACCGCACCCTGCGTCGCTGCTTCCACAATTTTGTTGACTTCTGTGTATTTGCCTTTTGCTTCGTCGATCAGACCTTCTTTTTTAATGGGCTGACACGGTCCGGCAGGCTGAAGTTCTTTGGTTGCTTTCGCATCCAACCAGCTGACTGCACCGCAGAGACCGAGACGTTCGGGCGTTACCACGCATGCATGCGAAGGAGCGAATGACTGACACAGAATGCAGGTATAGAAGGTATCCACGCTTTCGTCTGTCATGGAAGAGAGACGGTCATCACGCGCCGTATACTTCGGCATTGCGACTTTTTCAAGGAATTCTCTGACTTTCGGTTCTTCCGTAATCAGCGTAATTTGGCATTTATCGACAATCGTATCGAACTCGTCCATGATCATTGCATAGATCACTTCGCCGATATGTTTGATTCTGAAACCTTTTTCATAAGCTTCTTTGTTGATACGGATACGGAAAATATTTCTTTGTCCGGTGTGCATCACGCCTTCGATGTAATTCATCCAATGGTGAATTTTGCGTTCCAGCACAGGTTCGAAATCTTCTTCCATGTTCTTGCCGTATACTTCCACCAGCACCGCCAGCGGCAGCTGAACGGGAGCGGTTCCGTCAATATCGGGTCCGATCAGGGTGATTTTATGATCTTCGACCTTGTCCGCGTCTCTCATGATCAGCAGTTCGGCCGTCGGTACTTTTTCTCCGTTGAATTCCGCATGCAGGTCATTCTTTCTGACGATTTCGCCTTCGAATGCCGCTGCAAAAGCAACCGGAATCGGAATATCTTTTACTTTGATTTTAATGTTGCGCAGTTCCAGAGATTTTTTCACGGTCATCGCATGATCCGTCATGGATTCAAGCGCACCGGGCACCTGGTTTTCCGCAAGATCCACATCGACTACCACAGGGAAACCGAGCGCGATTGCGCCTGCTCCTGCGGAAACGATCACTTCATTGAGTGCGCCGAACGTGTTTACGAACGCCGGGACTCTTTCTTTTGTATATTTCAATAATCCGGCAAGATCTCCGGGTTGCGCATTACCGAAGATAAGCGCTGCACGAATCGCAACGGTTACCACGTGTGTCACAGCCGTTACATCATGTCCGAGCGGAACAACACGGAATTCCAGTCCGACTTTCACTCCGCCGTCAATGACCTGTTCGATCAGATCGCCGACGAGGAACGTCAATATCCCTTTGCTCTGATAATCTTTGACTACGCTGCATACATCTTCGGCATTGTCGGCTTTTCCAAGCACAACAGCGACGCCGGGGATGTCACCCGTAACCAAAGGTACGCCCAGGGATCGGATAATCGGGTCAGGAACAAAACCGATTCCGCTTTCGCCTTCATAAGGATTTTCGCTTGCCACATATTTCAGAGCTTCAATAATTTCTGCCCCGACAGCGGTTGCAAGTCCTGCATTGAGCGCTTCTCCCAAATCTTCCTTGTTGGAAATCAGACTTTTGAGCACCCCAACACAAGCCGTCAAATCGCTGAGTTTTGTTACTTTGACTCCGGTTGCCGCATAAATCGTTGGCAGAAAATAAGCGGTATCCGGGAAAGCAACTTTTTTATCCGCGCCGTATTTCGCAATTGCATCGTTGACCGCCCCTTCGGTCAATCCGGCAACCGCATTGGAACCGGCATAGATAAGATCTGTCAATACACTCATTTTAAATCCTCCTGATGATAAATTTATAATTCTATCGGTCCAAGAAGAAAGAGCTATGTACTGTTTTTGACACAGTATAAAAGAAGAGAAGGTTTCCTCTCATCTCGGATCGCAAGGATTAACAGCAAAAAATGGATCCTTTGTTCGTAAAAATACAACAGCAGCAAAAGCAAGGATAGATTGCAACGTTTATGTCATATCGACAGACTTGTTGGCAAGTCCGTCAATAATGACCGCTGATCGTAACGACCGCGTCAAACGCTGCAATCTTGATTGTTCTGTTATATTTATTATAACTGATTCTGTCGGTTTTTCCTACAGTTGAAGGAAGGAATCTGCATATAATGTGTTATTTTTGATGATATCGCAGGACTTGATGGTTTCCATCAGTCTGAGATCGCAGGGATTGACAATCGCGGAAGTGAATCCGTTCATCATAGCCATGGCAACCGTTGCGGAATCAAGGATCGGGCGCAGTTCTTTCGGCATACCGTTGGATACATTTGAAAGTCCGCCGGTGGTGTTCAGACCCATATCGCTCATCATTTTAATTGCTTCGAGTACCTGCATCTGTTTGTCCTGCATTCCTTTGATAACAAGGAAAAGCGGATCAAACCAAAGATCGGTCGGTTCCATACCGAGCATCATGCCGCGTTCGAGCATTTCCTGACAATAAACCATACGTTCGTCATTGTCGGAAGGGATGCCGTCTTTTGCGCAAAGAGCGATCGCAATCGCATCGTTCGCTGCTGCAAGGTCGATGTTTTCGATTCTGTCACCTGCATCGGCAGAGTTCACAATCGGTTTGCCTTTTGTACGGTTGTAAACAGAAATACCTGCTTCGATCGCTTTTTTGTTCGCAGTATCAAGACAAAGCGGAACGTTGTCGAAGTTTTCCTGAAGCAGTTTGACAGCCCATTTCATGAGTTCTTCGCCTGTGCTTTCGGCAGGACCGATGTTCACGTCAAGGTAAGTAGCGCCGGCGGTGAGCTGTTCTTTTGCTCTTTGAAGGATCGGTTCGGGATTCTTCGTGTTGAATGCATCTCGGATTGCCGGAGAAATGCAGTGAATTCTTTCACCGATTGTTACAAATTTTTCCATGGTTATCTCCTATGTATCATCATAAAATTATTTTAAATCTTTCAGGAATTTCACGACCTGCATCGCTTCATTCGGTCCGACAAGAATATCCCAGCCGGGAAGTTTGTCTTCGATTTCACCTTTGAGTACAGCAACTTTTCCGGGAAGAACCAAAGTTCTGGATTTGATTTTGCCTTCGATATCCTGTTCCTGAATGAATTTTGCAATCGATGATGCACTGAGTTTGCCTGCCGCCCATGCTGTCAATACGGAATATCCGCCTGCATCCGGAATCAGGAGATTAACCGGTACACCGGAACGTTCCATTTCACCGGAAATAACGAAGTAAGTCAGTGCAAAGTCAACTGTCAGGCAGCAAACAGAGTTTTCGTCTGCTCCGTTGAGTTTGTAGATACCCGGTTCAACTCTCATCGGTTTTTGCGGGTCGGTATATACGTTCTGTCTGAGACCGTAAAGCGGAAGTGCCTGCGCATAGCTCATGCTTTCCATTACGATGATGGAGCCGTATTTCATGGTGAACAGGGAAGCCAAAGCCGCCTGCATCGCGTCATCGCCGACAGCCAATCTGCCAACATTAACGATCATCGGATAACCGAATGTTCTGTCATTGTTTTTAATTGCTGCGCGTCGCACCTGTACTGTTGTCGCAAACGCCTTTTTGATTGAATCGATGCCTGCATTGAGTACGAGGTTCTTGTTGCCTGCCGCTTCGAGTTTTGCGGTGGTATCATACAACTCGTCGATATCAGCGCCGCAAACGCCCAGTGTTACACCGTATTCTTTTGCAAGTTCATTCATCGCTTCGCAGTTTGCTGCATTGGCACCGTTCAGAATCGGTTTGCCGGCTTTCGCAATTTCGAGTGCTTCTTTTGCTACTGCAACATCTGTGCATCCGAGAATCAGCGTTCTGCCTGTTGCTGCAGCTTTTTTCACAAGTGCGAGGAATTTGTCTTTGTCTTTGCCGTCAACATAGTTGACATAGATCATTTCGACATACATTCTTTCGCCGATACGTTGATAATCGATTGCTTCAATCGAAGCAAATGCTGCGTCGTTTTCGGCATCTTCGTTTGCATTGCAAACAGATACTGCGTAAAGATTCTTGCTGACAAACGTTTTCTCGTGTCTCGCAAGCACGGTTTCGCCGCCGAGTGTGTGTTCGCCGTCGCCGGCACCCACTTTGATGGTTTTCATCGGCGGAGCAGTTGCTTCAGCCAATTTTTCTTTTACTTCTTCTGAAATATACGGACATTTTTCAAGCGGAATTGCGCCCTGCGCAACCTTCATCGCAAATGCCATACATGTCGGGTTACCGCATTCTTTGCAGTTGGTTTTCGGTGTGATTTTAAATATTTCAATACCTGTAAGTGCCATTATTGTAATTCCTCCGATAACTTTCTAAAAATACCTAAATTACATTAATTCTTTGATCATTTTTGAAATGGTCGCAACGCTTCTGGGGTGTCTAAGAATCACTGCGTTGGATCCGGAAGCAAGGCATGCAGCCGCAGTAACGACTTCCATGTCAACTCCTCTGAGTTCAAGATTTCCCCATTCCGGAGCATCCGCTTCGGGCATGACGGCTTCTTTTACCGTCCATGTTTCGAAAGAAATCGGTGTGATGACCGGCATCTGCAGCATTGCATCGTTCTGTCCGAGTGCCGCAAGAATGACTCTGTCCATTGTGGATGAAACATATTCAAACCCGTATCCTGCTGCTGCAGAACCAAGATTCATAACAATGTTCTTTGCGTTAACGCCGAGCTGTGTAAGCAATACGTTAAGCTGTTTTGCAAGGTTGATATCGCATGCGGATTCCGCACCGACGATCTGTCCGTAAGCAAGTCCTGCTGACGCACCGACTACTTTATAAGTTTCTTCTTTTGCCGAAAGGAATGCAACATTCTTGCCGGCAAGCGCTTCAGCGATTTTTTCAAAAAGAACCGCATCTTTTTCGCTGTTTTTGCATCCTGCAACCATCAAAGGAAGTTCGATTGCATCGCAAACCGCTTTCGCAATTTTTACGCATTCTTCCGCAGATTGGTTTGCGCCGTTGGGATCAGCACCGTCCATTCTCAGGCAGATAAAATCCGCACCTTCGATCGTTTGTGCTTTTTTTGCAAGTTCTGCGATGTCGGTGGCATTGCCATAAAATTCTTTGATACCGTCGACATAGCCTTCGAGACCGAGATCTGAGATTTCAACGCCCACTTTCGGTGCGTTTGCAATTTCAGTGTCGAATGTGTAAAAAGGCAGTACGCTCTGTCCCCCCAACACGATTTTTTTATCACCGCTGCCTACTTCTACTGATCCGATGGCAGCATTAAATTTTTGAGGTGATGTTTTAAAAGGCATTTTTAATAGTCCTCCCTATAAAAATATCTAAATTATTAAAGACAAACTAAATATCCAGTTTGCTCATAATTTCTTTCACGGCTTTTTTGGATAACGAATCTTCGGGCAGACTGGCTGTCGGTTTTCCCGCCGAATCGTATTCATAAACCATGGGATCCTGCGGAACGACGCCGATCAAATCGAGTCCCTGCAGTTTGATTTCTTCCTGAATGCCCGCTTCCAGCTCATCGTTCGGTGCGCGGTTGACAATCAGTTTGACATTTTTGGCTCTGATTTTCAGGTCATCAATCAATTTCGCGATTCTTCCGACGGTTTGGATTCCTCTGCGCGAACAATCGCTCACGAGAAAGATCGTATCCACATGCGGTAAGATACCTCTGCTGATGTGCTCCATGCCGGCTTCGTTGTCCACTACCACATATTTATAATTGCCGGAGAATTTATCCAGCTGTGTTTTCAAAATTCCGTTGACGTAGCAATAACAGCCTTCGCCTTGGGTTCTTCCCATCACGAGCATATCGTAATCATCGTTTTCGATGAGTGCCTGATTGAATTTAAAGTTTAAATAATCCGCTTTGCTTGTACCGGGCGGAATCGGATTCACCGGTGCCATTTCCGCTCTGAGTACTTCTTCGCGGATCTGTCCGATTGTTGTTTCTACCTCTATACCCAACACTTCGTTCAGGTTGGCATTTGCATCGGCATCCACTGCCAAAATCGGGGTCATTTTATTCTGCAGCAAATAATCAATGATCATACCGCTGATGGTTGTTTTACCTGTTCCGCCTTTTCCGGCTACGGCTATTGTATACGTCATAATACTATCTCCTTTTCAACACAATGCATGAATTGCAAACGATACTTGTTGTCTCGTTTATCATGATTCCATTCTTTAATTATATAGCGAGTACCGTTATGAATGCAAGATTTTTTTTGATGCCATCGTGTAAGATTCGTTTATTGATGCGGAATTTCGAATTTTCTGCAGTTTATTCACAGAGACGTTGTCTGGATAAATCGCATTTGTTATAATGAACTCGGCACAGTTGCCGATACGCAGGAGCATACTATGGAAAGAACATACAGAACACAAATGAAATCCGACGATCTTGTATATTTCGGGGTTTCCCTCAAAGAAACCGATCTGTATATCGGTGCAGACAGTGATTTAAGCGTCATATGCAACGAAGTCGTTGCGCAATTGCGCGGCGAACTGGAAGCATATATTGATCGTCATCCCGAATTTTTGCGTGCGCTCTCACCGATTTCAACTTATCGCAATGCGCCTGAAATTGCGATCAGAATGGCGCAGGCAGCCAAAATTGCAGGGGTCGGTCCGATGGCAGCGGTCGCAGGTGCATTCAGTCAGATGCTCGCAGAACACGTTGACGGATTCTCCGACAATCTGCTGATCGAAAACGGAGGCGATTTATATATCAAGACAGACATATCCCGCCATATCGCAATCTATGCCGGTGAAAATAAATTTAAGGATAATGTTAAGATTTTAATGAAAGCCGAAGAATCGCCGATGAGTATCTGCACGTCTTCGGGGAAGTTCGGACATTCGCTCAGCTTTGGACTGGCTGATTCCGTCACTGTTTTTTCGAAAAATGCGTTCTTTGCCGATGCGGCAGCCACTTCGGTCTGCAATCGGGTCCGCAGTGCAACGGATATCGAACCCGCACTGCATTTTGCAATGGCGATGGAAGGTATTCTCGGTGTGTTGATAATTGCAGAAGAGAAGCTGGGAATGATCGGAAATATAGAATTAATTAAATAATTGTTTACTCAATGCGCATTCATTATACAATTAAATCGAAGAAAAGCGAAGAAATATTTTTATTTTTTTGTCTTTTTTTTCTTGATTTTAAAAGGAATTTCGGAATATTCAAATCTCTAACGTTTACATTTCATTCTTTTTGGCGGCCGCTCATTGCAAACAGGCAAAAAAAGCTTTTAAAGAAAGCACTTTCGGCTCATTTTATCTGGAGGGACACGGAATAAGATACACCGCAGGATTTGCCGGAAAACGCATTAATCGTTTACATAAAAGTAAAAAAAAAGACAAACAATTTGTTTGTCTTTTGATGAGGCTTAATAATAGTAATATAAACCGCTGAGCACCGCAATCCAGTAAATAAGATAAATAATCCCGATTACGGTATCCAAAGCGCCGATAATAACGCCTGCCAAGGCCAAACCTCTTCCGGTCTGTCTTGTCTTTTTGATCTGTATCAATCCGACAATGGACAAAATCAAAGCAACAACCGCAGGAATCAAACCATAAATAGGTACCCAGAAAATAAATAATCCGATCAATGCAAGAATAAAACCAACAAGTCCCGGAATATTCATACTCTGTGTCGGCTGTGCATAAGGATTATACCCGCCGTTTTGATTATATGTGGGAGCCGGATTGGTCTGGTACGGATTCTGGTTCGGATTGGTCTGATACGTATTCTGCTGCATTTCGACAACAGGGGGTTCGGGCGCAACCGGTTGTGCAGGAGCAACGGGCGTTCCGCAATTTGCGCAGAATGCTGCATTGTCTTCCATTGCACTGCCGCAGTTTGTGCAATTCTTCATAATTTTCCTCCGTAAGTCCTTTTTTCCGTGCGTTGCACGGATACAAAAATAATCTTTGAGTAATTATAACATATCCTCAATATTTTGTATAGTCATAATTCCGCCTAATTCAGCCTGCCAAAAGAAAAGATCGTAGCGTAAGCGCAAACGAAACAGAGAACTCTGCCTCATTCCTGCATTTTATCTCAGTCACAAACGCGATGCGCTAAACCCGCACAGTAGAAAAAGGAATCCAATTTCGGAAAATGCCGCTGCCTGCAAAGACAAATACGATCAGTGCATATACAAGCAGACCGAGCGCACCGATTAATATCCCAGCAAGTGCCAGATTTTTTCCTTCTTCACCGGAATGTGCCACACGGTTCATCCCGATTGAAGAAACAATGATTCCTGCAATACTGAACACCGGCGCAATAATGTAGCCAAACATCGCATACCCGCTCAGCACGATTCCGGCGATGCAATAAACATTTGTCTTTGACCTCGTTCGGTACGGCATCGCCTGCTTCGCACCCGAATAGCACATAGGGTGCGGTTGGTAAGCGACCGATTTGGATACCGCTTTTCCGCACCGCTGGCAAAACTGATCCGATGCACGCAGCTCTGCGCCGCATCCCGTACAGTATTTTTGCTGATTCTGCACTTCCATTCGTTCAACCTTCTTTCAGAAAAACAATCTGGCTAACATAACGCCCAGCTCCGTTGCGCCGAGGATGATGCCGAAGACCGCTGCTTCCTTCCCCTTTTGTTCCAAACGTTCCGCTTTCAAATAGCCGATGATCGACACAATAATCGCACCGAGACCGAGTACATTGAAAATGGAAATGAGACCGGGAACCGCGATTGCGGGACCGATGAGACACAGCATGTTTACTTTTTGTCTTACCGGCGCATCACCGGCATATCGAAACTCTCTCGCATCGACATCGATCACTTCACTTTGCGTCTGAGTGTCGTGCTCCGTGGTATATGATTCTGCATGTTTCTTGTTTTCTTCTGCTTTTTCTTCGGGAATCCGATCCGATACCCGATAGATATTTGCGCCGCAATTCGGACAGAATCTGACTCCGTCGTCCAAACGGGCACCGCAACTGCTGCATCTTGCCATTTTGTCACCATCACATTTCATTCATAACGTTATCTTATCACACGTTGCATCCAATGCAAACGGCTTGGGCAAGAAGCAGAAAAAATACGCAGAACTATGTTAAGACACCCAAGGCGGATGTCTTAAAAAATAATCTCTATTTACGCTCACTGCTTTGAACAGGATCGGATTGCCGATATACGGTTTAGGAACCAACCCGAATCGCGACCGATATGACATACCAGATCAAATCCACAATCCCCAGTATCAGTCCCGCAACCGCAAACCCGCTGCCCGGTTGCGGGTTCTCTTTGATTTTCTTCATGCTCGTGAGTGAAACAACAATCGCCGCGATCCCGAAAACGATCGGGAATAAAAACAATCCCACCGCACCGCAGGCGAAAGAAGTAATTGCATCGCCGAGAAATTTCTGTTTTTGGACGGTTTGCTGATAATCCGGACCGCCGTTGGAAAGATACACGGGAGGTTCTTCAACGGGCATGGGTGTTTCGCCCTGCAGGCTGCCCTGCATCCCCAGATCATTTTGCACATAATTTGGCACAGTGCCCTGTGCTCCCGTTCCGCATTGTGCGCAGAACATTTCATTGTCTGCCATTTCTTTTCCGCAGTTCATGCAATATTTCATAATAAACCTCCCGACAGAATGATCTCTGTACAGCGCACAGCCTCCTCGAAATTCCGATCTGCTTGCGCGCCGCCATCCGTTTATAAATATGACGGTTGCTGTATACCGCCGCTAAGATAGTATTCTTCGCGTCTGCTTACAGTCCTTTTTTTTGCTGAAATAATTGATATTCACTCTATCACAATATATCATAATCAATATAATTTGTACATATGCAAATATATTCACAATATTCGTTAAATAAAAAACGGCTCCGCAGAGCCGATCCTTACATCGGGATAACGCCGTAATAGCGCATATAATAAATGTATAAGTACACAATAAATATGCCGAAAATAAAATCAAACACACCGAATGCCATTCCGGCGATTGCCATACCCTTCCCCATCTGACCTGTTTGCGACTGTTTTCTGTATCCGATCACAGAAAAGATAACGGCAAGAATGCCCGCGATCGGCGGAAGGATAAAAATCCCGCCCAGTGAAGTAATGAAGCCTGCCAGGCACATACTGTTATACCGTTTCTGCGGCAACGGATAAACAAACGGCGGCATCGGGTTGGTGCTCTGCTGCGGGACAAGTGCCCCGCACTGCGTGCAGAACCTGGCTTCGTCCGGTATCTCTGCACCGCAATTTTGACAATGTTTCATGAATCACCCTCCGGATATGATCCGAACTGTTTCGAATCAATCGCTTTTGACAGCCATATTTTACCACATTTGCAGTGATTTTCATACCCGCATGCCGCAATTTTGCATACAATTCAGGTACGGGAACAGAGCGGTTTTTATATGACTTCATAAATCCAGCTCCGCAGAATTTCAAAACAACAATCTTTCCTTGCAGATTGCACCGGAAAGAATTGATT
>CAYUFL010000033.1:15164-23949 GCA_964444065.1 uncultured Lachnospiraceae bacterium | reverse complement strand
TGTCACTGCGCAGCCCTTCGATGAAAAATCGTCCGATTCCGTAGCCGATCAGGTAACGGGCAAAAATGGCAATTATGCTCGTATAACAAAAGAGCTCTTCTCAGAAGAGCTCCATTGCAGTGAAAATTTTTGTTTAAAGTATTGCCATCAAGACAAAGTTTAGAACAAACAAGAGCGTTGAAACCCACAGAACAGGATTGAGATCTGTAGTCTTTTTTGTAATGATTTTGACGATGCAGTAAAAGATAAAACCAAACGCAATCCCTGTTGAAATGCTGTAAGTCAGAGCCATCAGAATCCCTGCAAAGAAAGCGGGAATCGCTTCTGCCAAATCTTTCCAGTTAATTTCAGCAAAGGAACTTGCCATCAGTATTCCGACAATAATCAGAGCCGGGGCAGTTGCCGCAGTCGGGATGATTCCCACTACAGGAGCAAGCACGGTGCTGAGCAAAAATAATACAGCGACTGTAACTGCTGTAAGACCTGTACGGCCGCCTTCTTCGATCCCTGCGGAACTTTCAACATAAGTTGTGGTATTACTGGTTCCGAACAATGCTCCGATTGAAGTAGCAATAGAATCGGCGAAGAGTGCTTTGTCCATTTTAGAAGAGAATCCGGAACCTTCTTCCAATGATTTTTCGTCTGAAGGTGAAAAAACACCTGCTTTACGACCGGTTCCGATAAATGTTCCGATGGTATCAAATGTGTCGGTTAAGCTAAATGCAAAAATAGTTGTTAAGACAATCGGGATACGGGCAGCATCTGCAAACAGACTGCCGATACCGTTTGAACCGAGTGCGGCACCAAAGACGGATCCTAATTCGGTGAAACTTTTTGCGAAAGAACCCGCAGTAAAAGATATCGCAGAAATATCAACAACACCGAACGGGATACCGACAATTGTTGTAGCGACGATACCGATCAGGATTGCCCCCTTTACTTTTTTCAGCATCAAAACAATAATCAGAAGAAGCCCGAATAATGCGAGCAAAATGCTGCCTGTTTTCATTGCTGAAAGTGCAGGCACACCGGCATCAAAATTGATCATTGCAACATCAAGGAGTCCGATGTATGCGATGAAGATGCCGATACCTCCGCTGATCGCATTCTGAATGCTTATTGGAATGGCCTTGATAATGAGTTTTCTGATTTTGGTTACAGTGATTAAAATATTAACAAGGCCGCAAATGAACACCATAGCCAAACCTTCCTGCCAACTGAATCCCAGTGTCAGGACAACTGTGTACGTGAAGAATGCATTTAAACCCATTCCCGGGGCCAAAGCATACGGGACATTGGCAAAAAGCCCCATAAATAAAGTGCCGGCGAATGACGCAATGATTGTTGCGAGGAACACAGCGCCCACAGGAATACCTGCTGTACCAAGAATATTTTGATTCACAAAAAGTATGTATGCCATAGTAAAAAAGGTTGTGAATCCTGCGAGAATTTCAGTACGAATCGTCGTATTATTCTCTTTGAGTTTGAATAGTTTTTCCATATTTTCCCCTTTCTGTGAGAAGGAAACAGCCATAATAAAAAACGAGACCATACAGTCAATCATTTTTGCTAACATGGTTGATTATTCGTATTGTCGAATATTTGACCGTATTCATTTCTTGCACAAAAAAAGTATAACTGGAATATGAAATCTTGTCAACCGACAATTTACATGGTCATTCGATTTGTTAAAAGCACATATATGACTTCAATCGCTTTGGAATGATAATTGATATTTCACAAATTTATCATCACTGACGGATATAAAAAAGAGCCCGCTTCTACGGACTCATTTGCGAATAAACATGGGTTTCCTATTTTACTTTATAATCCTGATAGCCGATTTCCGACTTATCAGGCATTACAACAGCCATAATGATATACAGAATCAAACCGGGGAAAAAAGTAGTGAAAAGTGTTAGTGCTACATAAGCAATACGAACGAGAGTAACATCCCAATTCAGGTATTGCGCCAATCCGCTCAGAACACCGGATAGGACAGCCGTTTGTTTATCTTTGTATAATTTTTTCATTCTAATCTCCAATTCGTTATTTGTACATGATTGTAATGCGAATGGATTAATACGCGATTACCACAAGATTAACAGGTGATTAATAATACTGTAAATTATTATAACATATGTCAATCTTCTTGCTTTGAGTTCATCGACTAATTGTGTTACAATAATAAAAATACATGCTGGCATAGTTACTCAGTCAAAAGTTAGGGGTACAGAATATGATGATAGATGCACTGAATATCAGCAGTGAGACCGGCAAACTTAAAACAGTGATGCTGCACCGACCGTCATTGGAATTGGAACGGATCACACCGCAGGATTTGGATCATGTTCTCTTTGAAGATATCCCATGGCTCAGAAATATGCAACTGGAACATGACGGGTTTGCGGACGCATTGAGAACAAACCAATGTGAAATCGTTTATGTTGAGGATATGCTGTTACAGACTTTCGAAAATGATGCGACTACAAAATCACTGATTGTATCAAATGTTCTTGAATATGAATTAAAATATGATGAAGACACAGAACTGTTGATTCGACGATTTTTATTAGATTTGTCAAACAAGCAGTTGATCCAGTATCTGATCGGCGGGTTGTCCAGAGATGATATAAAAATTCATGATCAGTCGTTAATTCGGTATATGCCGGAGGACTATAAATTTTATTTTTCGCCGCTTCCGAATCTTTATTTTATGAGAGATCCTGCCATTGTGATTGGGAAAGGTATCGCTTTCAGTGCGATGTACAGCGAAATCCGCAGAAGGGAAAGCGCGATCATGCGCTTGATTTATACATCGCATCCTCGTTTTAAAAGCGCGCCGATTCTGTATGACGGCGAATGCCACCGGATGAGTTTGGAGGGCGGAGACGTGTTGGTGCTTTCTGCAACCACTGTCTGTGTTGGCTGCTCTCAGCGTACAAGCGCGTATGCGATTGAAATGCTCGCAAAAGAACTGCTTTTTGGGAATTATAACTTTGAATCGGTGATCGCGGTGCATATCCCCCATGTCCGTTCATTTATGCATTTGGATACCGTATTGACGATGGTAGATAAAGATAAATTTCTGGTCTATCCAGGCATAATCGATCAAATGAAAGCCGTGACAATGACAGAAAAGAGTCCCGGAAAGATAGATTTTACAGAAGATGAAAGTCTCGAAGCATCACTGAAAAGAGCATTGGGACTAAAAGAAGTCTTGTTTATCAAAAGCGGCGGTGATAATCCGATTACTGCAGCAAGAGAGCAATGGAATGACAGCTCCAATACTTTGGCGGTTGCTCCTGGTACTGTCATTGCATATGATCGAAATGAGGTTTCGAATGCGATACTGCGCAAAAATGGAATCAAAGTAATAGAAATTCAGGGAAGCGAGTTGGTACGAGGCAGGGGAGGTCCCCGCTGTATGAGCATGCCGCTTTATCGCGAAACCATATAAGGAGGAATGAATATGCCGATCAATTTAAAAGGCAGAAGTTTACTAACACTGAAAGATTATTCACGAGAAGAAATTCTTCATTTGTTATACCTCGCTATTGATTTAAAAGCAAAAAAGCGTGCAGGTGTAAAAGGTGATTTACTCGTGGGGAAAAACATCGTTTTGTTATTTGAAAAAACATCCACCAGAACGCGTTGTGCGTTTGAGGTAGCAGCGTTTGATGAAGGTGCGAATGTTACTTTTTTGACAAACAGTCAGATCGGGGACAAGGAATCAATCGAAGATACCGCAATCGTGTTGGGGCGCATGTATGACGGAATCGAGTTTCGCGGATATCAGCAGAATACTGTCGAACAATTGGCAAAATACTCCGGTGTTCCGGTGTGGAACGGCTTGACGGATGATTATCATCCGACGCAGGTTTTGGCAGATGTGATGACGATGATGGAAAATACGGTAAAACCGCTCAATCAGTTGAAATTGACTTTTGTGGGAGATGCGAGAAACAACGTAGCCAATTCGTTAATGATCGGTTGCGCAAAATTAGGTATGCACTTTTGTGCAGTTGCGCCGAAGCAATTGTTTCCGAAAGAAGAATTGATTGCCGAGATGTTGGAAATTTGCGAACAAACCGGCGGAAGCATTCAATTGACGGAAGATATTAAAGCAGGCGTGCAGGGTTCTGATGCGATTTATACCGATGTTTGGGTTTCTATGGGGGAAGGAGATAAATTTGAAGAGCGCATCAATCTGTTAAAAAAATATCAGGTGAATATGGATATGTTGAAAATGACGGGGAATGAAAATGTCATATTTCTTCATTGCTTGCCATCGTTCCATGATAAAAACACCAAAACAGGCAAAGAAGTAGCAGAAAAATACGGGCTTACCGAAATGGAAGTAACGGATGAAGTATTCCGCAGCAGATACTCAAAAGTATTTGATGAAGCGGAAAACAGACTGCATACAATCAAAGCTGTTATGTGCGCGACATTAGCGTTATAGATAGGGAGGATAGGATGAGTAAGGCAATCGAAAAAGCCAATCAATACGGCGCAAAAAACTACAAACCGCTGGATGTTGTTCTGACGAAAGGCGATGGGGTTTGGGTGTGGGATGAGCAAGGCAATCGATATATGGATATGCTGGCTGCATATTCTGCAGTGAACCAAGGACATGTGCATCCAAAAATTGTCGCAGCCGCAAAGGATCAACTGGATCGGATTACAATTACTTCCAGAGCATTTCACAATGACAAAATGGGAGATATGATTGAAAAGCTGTGTCAACTTTCAGGTTTTGAAAAGGCACTGCCGATGAATAGCGGTGCGGAAGCAGTTGAAACATCGCTGAAGGCTGTGCGTAAATGGGGAGAAAAAATCAAAGGGGTGCCCAAGAACAAAGGCGAGATTATTACTTTTGAGAATAACTTTCACGGCAGAACCATTACCATTATTTCCTTTACTTCCGATGAACAGTATAAAGATGGATTCGGACCGCTTACTCCGGGATTCCGCGTTGTAAAATATAACGATCTGCAGGCAGTCAGGGACGTTGTAAACGAAAATACGGTTGCAATTTTGGCAGAGCCGATTCAAGGGGAAGGCGGGGTCATCATTCCTGACGAGGGATACTTGAAGGGATTGCGTCAAATCGCGGATGAAAACAATCTGTTGCTCGTTCTGGATGAAATTCAAACCGGTTTGGGCAGAACCGGTAAGATGTTTGCTTTCGAATATGAAGGGATCCGTCCAGATGTCCTGTGTGTCGGAAAAGCGCTCAGCGGCGGCATTATGCCGATTTCCGCAATGCTTGCAAATAACGAAGTTATGCAGGTCTTCACCCCGGGAGATCATGGGTCTACTTTTGGGGGGAGCCCTTTGGCCGGTGCTGTTGCGATCGCAGCACTTAATGTGCTGGTGGATGAACATATGATAGAGAATGCAGCTGATTTAGGCGCATATTTCGCACAAAAACTGAAAGAGCTAAACAGTCCTGTGATCAAGGATATCCGTTCAAAGGGGATGATGATCGGCGTTGAAGTAACCCAGGATGCGCTGACAGGCAGAGCGTATTGCGAACAGCTGATGAAGGAAGGAATTCTTGCGAAGGAAACACACGATAAAACAATCCGTTTTACGCCGCCTTTGGTTATTACAAAAGAGGAAATAGATTGGGCTGTCGATAAAATTAAAAAAGTGCTCATATAATTCAGAGAGAACAAAGAACCGTCATTCGACGGTTCTTTGTTCTCTGTAAGAGGAGTATCCTTTTTTGAATAATGGCATAAGTTGAAATCTGTTTTTACATTATGCTAAATTGATGCGCAGTCAAAGCGATGGGTAAACAAAAAAGCGATAAATAATTATCGCTTTTCAATCAATAGTTTCTTTCTAAGTCTATGCATATGATCATTAGTCAACGACATTGAGAATTTCGTTGATGCTGGGATCCTGAAGCGGTTCTTCCAGTGTTTTGATATTTCCGATGAATGTTGCGCCCTCATCAATAATAATACTGTTTACTTCCGCATCTCCCGTAATTTTACCCGTAGAAAGGATTTTCAGCTGTTCGCATTTTACATTGCCTTCCACTGTTCCGATAATATGAATATTTCCCGCTTTGATTGTACCTGTAATCAAAGCATTTCTGCCGACAATCAAATTACCGGAGATACTGATATTTCCTTTTAAGTTACCTTCGAATCGTACGGATCCACCTGATGTGATATCTCCGACAAATACGATATCACTGCTGACAATGGTGTCGACCTGCTCGTAATTGACTCTGTTTACCGTCTGAACTTTGCTTTTCATAATTGTTTTATTCTCCTAACCTGGTACAAATAAATTTATAAATATTATTCTGCTACTGTGACATAATCCAAAGGATTTACGTACGTGCCGTTGAGCATAACCCCAAAATGTAAATGAGATCCGGTACTGAATCCGGTTGATCCAACAAGACCGATTACATCGCCTTTTTCAACAGAATCACCTTCGGATACCAAAATTTTGCTCATATGTCCGTAAAGCGTTTTATATCCGTAGCCATGATCGATGATGACGCAATTTCCGAATGTGCCATACCATGCAGCCAATGTAACGGTTCCACGTCCTGCGGCCTGGATCGGCGTTCCTCTTGCTGCGCCGATATCGATTCCGTTATGGAATCCGACGATCGGGCTGGTTCGATATCCGAAACTATCGGTCAAAGGCCCATGGACAGGGAGGAAATCCGGATAGCACTGGACATAATCTGTGTGGGCTTCCACATCTGTTTCCAGTGCTTCATATGTCGATTGCTGCGTATCAATACTGCCTGCAATTTCAGAAAGAGAGGATTTGATTGTATCCAGATTGCTGCTGATATTAAAACTGTTGATATCGCTGCTCGCAATGTAGTAATTCATGTATGCGCCATTGCCGCTTCCGGTTGCGGTCATACTGGAAGCGAGTTCTTCCAATTTTGCATTCACTTCATTCATATAGGGATCGTCGGCACTAGATGTGCTGTCACCCAGCATGTTCGTAATTTTCGTTTGCAGAAGATCCAGATATTGCAGTTTTAAATCGACTTCTTTTGCCAGTTCGCTCATGTCGTATAGCTGTACCTGCTGATCTTTGTTGATACTTTGCAGTGTTAGCAGATCCTGTTTGCTTTGGTTGTAATTAGACAACAGTCCGATATAGGAAATAAACAGCATCACAAAGGCGATTGCAAATATGCCGATAAAAAAAAGCGCATTTTTTACCCAAAAGAAAGACAGCGAGAACTTATGCGTTTTCCCGTAGGTATTTGGTGCAATGATGATGGTATATTTAAGCTTATAATCATGTTTTGCTTTTTCAAAGCGTTTTTTCTTTGTTTTCATACTGCGCCCTTGGTAAATTTGCTTTTTCATTATACTATATGAGTTTTGTCAAAACAACCAAATATCATCAAAAATAATAATTCCGTTACAAGTTAGTTAATATTTAGATTTGGTGGAAATACTGCATTTCTTTTGCAAATGCTGAAATATGTTTTATAATAGATGCATGATAAGGGCGTAGCAATACTGTCTATTTTTGACAAGAACGGGAAGGTTTCCATGAACGAATTTTCAAAGGAAATATTACATTCAAACAAAAGGTATTTAAAATTATTATCTGAGAAATTCCCGGGGATACAAACAACGACCTCGGAAATTATCAACTTAAATGCAATACTGAATCTGCCGAAAGGAACTGAGCACTTTGTTTCTGATATCCATGGGGAATTTGAGTCGTTTGAGCATGTTTTGAGAAACTGTTCAGGGAGCATCAAGCGAAAAGTAATTGAAGCATTAAAAGACGAACTTTCGGAGGATCAGATCAAAGAGCTGATCACAATTATTTATTATCCGGCTGAAAAGTTGATACTTCTTGAAAAACAGAAAATGCTGTGTACCGATTGGTACGAGCAGACAATCAAGAACTTAATTACTGTTTGCCGCATATCCGCAAGTAAATATTCTCACTCAAAAGTCAGAAAGGCAATCCCATCCAATTTTGCATACATTATTCAAGAGTTACTTTTTAAAAACGATATCAACGGTGACAGAGAAAACTACTACAATCAAATTGTGAAATCGATTGTCGACACCGGGGAGTGCGATGATTTTATCATTAATTTATGCAATACAATTCGAAGACTGAATATTGACCATCTGCATATTATTGGGGATATTTTCGACAGAGGCGTCGGACCGCAGCATGTGATGGATACATTGGTGGGTTATCATTCTTTGGATATAGAATGGGGCAATCATGATATCTTATGGATAGGTGCAGCTGCAGGCAATCCTGCATGTATCGCAAACGTCGTTCGAATCTGCATGCGATACGGAAATACCTCAGTATTGGAAGAAGGTTACGGAATTAATTTGTTGCCATTGACTTTATTGGCGATCAAAGAATATGCCGATGATGATACATTAAAAATTTTTATGCCGAAAATCTCTGACGAAATTCCGGATATTGACGATATTTTACTCGCAAAAATGCAAAAGGCAATTGCGATTATTCAGTTCAAATTGGAAAACTGCATTATCAAGCGAAATCCTCAGTATGACATGTCGGATCGCATGCTGATTGACAAAGTTGATTATAAAACTTATACAATCGAAGTTGACGGTGAACAATATCCATTAAATACGAATTTCTTCCCGACGATCGATCCGGAAAATCCGGAGTTGTTGAATGAAGACGAGAAAAAGGTGATTGCGTCGTTAATGAATTCGTTTATGTTAAGCGATAAACTGCAGCGGCATATTAATTTCCTTTTGCTGAAAGGAAGTATGTA
>CAYUFL010000033.1:7649-15154 GCA_964444065.1 uncultured Lachnospiraceae bacterium | reverse complement strand
TACAATGTCTATAATAACAATCTACTGCTTCATGCCTGCATTCCGATCAATGAAGATTTGTCTTTCTGTGAAATAGCCGTAAATGGGAGTTCCTACAAAGGCAAGGAATTGTTGGATGTGCTTGATGAGAAAATCAGACATTCTTATTATCAGGATGAAATGAGTAAAGATATTTTCTGGTTTTTATGGTGTGCACCGAATTCTCCGCTTTTTGGCAAAGACAAAATGGCAACATTTGAACGTTATTTTATTGACGATAAAACAACGCATAAAGAAAAAGACCGTCCTTTTTACCGGAATATCAACAACAAAGCATTGGCAGACGTGATATTCAAAGAGTTCGGTATTACGGAAGAAGGTCATATTATTTGCGGGCATGTTCCCGTCAAGGCGCTGAAGGGTGAAGACCCGATTAAGGCGGAAGGACGAATTCTCTGCATTGATGCCGGATTTGCAAAAGCTTATCAGAAAGAAACCGGGATGGCAGGGTGTACCCTGACATACAATTCATACGGCATGAATCTTGTCATACATGAGCCCTTCACATCACGCGAAAAAGCAGTTGCCGATGGTATCGACATTAAAAGTGAAATCCGTTTGGTGAATACTGCTGTAAAAAGAATGTTGGTCGGAGATACCGATATCGGAAAAAACATAAAAGAACAGATTTATTATTTGGAAATGTTGCTCTATGCATATAAAATCGGCGAATTGAAACCGAACGATCATTAGACGAATCATTTGTCAGTGAAAAAAGTGATAACCAACTGTTCGTCATTATAAAAATAATTGTAATAATAAGCGTTGGCTCCGTCGTAGTCGGAGATAACACTTAATAGATAAGGGGTCTCATCGGAAGAAAGAGCTTTCTGATAGGCCTCTTTGTTGCTGAATTTAACCGAAACACCGTTCAGTCCCTTCTTAAGCTGATTCTTCAAAAATCGACCGGCGGCTTTCCCTACATCATATCGATTGTATTCCGTGAAATACAGACTGTTCTTTTGGAAAAAATTGTCTGTGTTGTTATCGCATAGAGGGATCAAATCGGCGATCTGTGCATTGATTGGATAGGAATTCAGTATATCTGCGGTGGATACCAAAAAATACGCATAAGAAGTATAATCGGAAGGAATATCGGCGTCAGCACCGAAACTGTCATTCGTTGCATCGGACTGATACCAACTGCCGTCCAAAGAAATCATATTCCAGATATGTCCCGCGTCCGAATTTGTGTCTGACCCAAAATACATCACTTTCGTTGCATCGAGGCCTGCTATGTTCAACAAGATAGCATATGCATCAGTGTAGCCCTCACATCTTGCACGGTGATTAATCAGCGCTCCATAAGCATTGTCAGCATCTGTGTCGCTGTAATCGTATGTGTATCTGACACTGGTTACGATATAGTCGTGCAGGTAGATTGCTTTTTCGTAATCTGTTTGACCCGTCGGCATGGCACTGACAATTGACTGCGCAGTCCTGTACACTTCAGCCATTTTTCCGTAATAATCATCTGTTACAAATTGGAATGGCAGATAGCTGGTTCCCAGATATTTTTCCAATAATGTTGAATCGGGATTTTCCGTCAGTGTTTCATAATATTGGTTGGTTATGGTCAGAAAAGGATTGTCCAAACATACATATAAAGAAATTTTGTTTATGGTTTCGTCATCGGTGAAGAAAAAAAGATACTCGTCTCTGCAATAAAACATCACTGTCTCAATTTTGTCGTACAACGCAATTTCTTTTTCATCCGTGAGCGTATTGCGATAAAAATCGGAAGAGCATGATTTCAATTGTTCGATCAACTTTGTTTCGCTTATATATTCTTCGCGAATTGACGAATTCAGCGCACTTGAATTCAAGCCGGAGAGTGCCAGCAAGCAGAGGACAAAAACAATCAAAAGATGCGATAATTTTTTCAAAACAGACTCCTTTCTTTTATTTTACCATAAGCGCATTAAATTAAGGACGAAAATAACAATCCATTCTCATATTTCACCAGCAAATACACGATCGGATTGCACGGGTGTGAGAACAGTCTCAATCACGTGCAGGCTTGTAAGATTAGTAAAGCATATGTAATTTTCCCAGTTGCGTTTTTTGGACAACTGTTGTATAATAACAATTGCTTTGCAGCTTTACGGAGAGGTATCGAAGTGGTCATAACGGGGCTGACTCGAAATCAGTTTGAGGGAAACCTCACGTGGGTTCGAATCCCACCCTCTCCGCCATATCAATCAATCGAGCAGTACCTTGGTGCTGTTTTTCTATTTGCTATGATTTTGCTGATATGGGACGGTTATGAGCGAGTGTGTTTCCCGCACCTGATTACAACACAAACCCCAGTCAAATCCGACAGTTTGAGTAATAAACATGTTATTCATTGACTATCCGTGACGCACAATCCATAATGGTGATGGATATACTCAGTAGCATTTTAAACGTGATTGGATGTGAATCGTTGTTTAATTGCTTCATTCCTGATTGTAAGAAATAGTCAGAAGAGGACTTTCTTTCGTTGTAAATTGGTTGCATGGATAGGAAAACGTATGAAGCAAACATCCTTATGGAAAAAAGTGCTGTAGGTAAGTGTCAAATGAGTGAAAATCAAAAGGAATACTGGAATTCCGCTGCGGAAACAAAAGAATTCACAACGCCGTTCCAATTGGATCAATTCTCTGAATATGTTCGTAAAGAACAATCGATTCTCGATGTCGGGTGCGGTTACGGGAGAATCATGCAAGTACTGGATAATGCCGGATATCGCAATCTGGTCGGAATTGATTTTTCGGAGAAATTAATTCAACGTGGAAGCGAGCTGAATCCAAATCTCAAATTTGAATTGCAGACTGATCAGAACTTGCCGTTTCAATCTGATTGTTTCGATGCGGTGATCCTTGCCGCCGTATTGACTTGTATTGTTGAAAATGCCGATCAGCAGTATTTGATCTCAGAAATCAAACGTGTGCTCAAACCAAACGGCACGATATATGTAAATGATTTTCTTTTGAATGATGATGAACGCAATAAAAGCAGGTATCATCATTTTGCCTCTGAGTTCGAAACTTTCGGCACATTCCGTCTGGAGGAAGGGGCGGTGCTGCGTCACCATGAAGAGAGGCACATCAAAACACTGTTATCGTGCTTCACGGAACTGCGTTATGAAACACTTCTATATCCGACAATGAACGGTCATTGGTCAAATGGGTTTTATTTCATCGGAGGCAAAGCAGATACCGTAAAAAAACTGCAATCATTCTGATGAAAATCGATTGTATTTTTGCTGTTTTCCTATATAATTAGATTGTTTTCTAAAGAATATATTTCAGAAAGAAAGGTGGGTGATGTTAGGGTTGGAAAAAAAGCTTACGTTATATGGCTTTAACAACCTCACAAAAACGCTGAGCTTCAACATCTATGATGTTTGCTATGCTAAAAGTGAAAGAGAGCAAAAGGATTATATTGCCTATATCGACGAACAATATAATTCAGAACGGTTGACGAATATTTTGTGCGACGTCACAAATATGATCGGCGCGCATGTTTTAAATATTTCAAAACAGGATTATGATCCGCAGGGTGCATCTGTTACACTCCTGATTTCAGAAAAAATCATTGATCCGGATTCTTTGGATTTGTCCTGCAATTGCAGGAATCTGAAAGACACTGTTGTCGCACATCTGGACAAGAGTCACGTAACCGTACATACTTATCCCGAATACCATCCCGATAATTCTATTGCGACGTTTCGGGTTGATATTGACGTTTCCACCTGCGGTGAAACTTCTCCGCTGAACACGCTTGATTATTTGATCGGAAGTTTTGATTCGGATATTATTACCATTGATTATCGTGTACGTGGATTTACGCGTGATTTGAACGGCAAGAAGCTTTTTATCGATCACGAAATTACTTCAATTCAAGATTATATTGATGATGCTACACTGAAAAAATATGATGCGATTGATGTTAATGTTTATCAGTCGAATATTTTCCACACCAAAATGCTGATAAAAGAACTGGAACTGCAGAATTATCTGTTTAACGTTGATTCGTATGAATTACCGCCAAAACAGCGTTTGAACATTACCGCGAACCTGAGACGGGAAATGATCGAGATTTTCAGCGGTATGAATATTTATTAAGGCGGTAGTTGAAATGGATCAACTTTCGCAGGATAAAACACCTTTAATGCAGGCACTTAAAGAATATCGATCCAATCGGATCGTTTCTTTTGATGTGCCGGGGCATAAGCAGGGCAGAGGAAATCCTGATCTGACTGAATTTTTGGGCAAACAGTGTATGTCGGTTGATGTTAATTCGATGAAACCGCTGGACAATTTAACCCATCCCGAATCTGTAATAAAAGAAGCCGAGGCGCTTGCCGCAGATGCATTTTCCGCAAAGCATGCTTTTTTTGTCGTAAACGGGACGACCGCTGCCGTGCAGGGAATGATCCTTTCCGTATGCAAGAAAGGCGATAAGATTATTATCCCGCGCAATATCCATATCAGTGCAATCAACGCACTTGTTTTATGCGGGGCAATTCCGGTATATGTGAATCCCGCTGTAAACCGACAGCTGGGTATACCTCTTGGCGTATCGGTTGATGATCTGAAAAAGGCCATTGAATCACACCCGGACGCAAAGGCGGTTTTTGTCAATAACCCGACCTATTACGGTATCTGCTCCGATCTCTCTTCGATTTGCGAGATTGCGCATTCGCATAATATGAAAGTGCTTGTAGATGAGGCGCACGGGACGCATTTTTATTTTGGCGAACATATGCCTGCTGCGGCGATGAAAGCTGGAGCGGATATGTCTGCACTCAGCATGCATAAAACTGGAGGTTCGCTGACACAAAGTTCACTGTTGCTGGTCGGAGAAAATATGAATGCTGATTACGTTCGGCAGATACTCTGTTTGACACAGACAACAAGTGCATCATACCTGCTGATGTCCTCGCTGGATATCTCGCGGAGGAATCTGACATTGAACGGAAAAGACATCTTTGCAAAAGTATCCGGCATGGCTGAATATGCAAGAAAAGAAATCAACCAAATCGGCGGATTTTATGCTTTTTCCAAAGAGCTTTGCGACGGGAAAGCGGTTTACGATTTTGATGTGACAAAACTGTCAATTCATACGCGTGCGATCGGCTTGGCAGGAATTGAGGTATACGATATTCTGCGGGATGATTATGGTATTCAAGTTGAATTTGGAGATATCGGAAACATTCTTGCAATTATTTCCGTCGGAGACACGGAGCAGATGATTGAGCGGTTGATTGCAGCAATGTCTGAAATTAAACGCAGATATCAGAAAGACCCAAAGGATATGTTTGACCATGAGTATATTACTCCACAGGTCGAAATGACGCCGCAGGATGCATTTTACGCAAAGAAACGAGTCATGTCTCTCTCGGATACCTACGGGATGATTTGCGGTGAATACGTCATGTCCTATCCGCCGGGAATACCTGTGCTTGCTCCGGGAGAGCGGATTACGAAAGAAATTATCGAGTATATCCTATATGCAAAAGAAAAAGGTTGCAAGTTGACCGGCACGGAAGATATTTCCGTAAATAATATTAAGGTGGTAGTATCGTAATGGAACTGTGGTTTACGGAAGAACATACCCCCAACGTCCGTTTTTCGATCAAAGTCGATCGTCAGCTGTATACCTATCAAAGTAAGTATCAACGTATTGATATTTTTGAGTCGGAAGAGTTCGGTCGGTTTTTAACGTTGGACGGATATATGATGCTGACGGAAAAGGATGAGTTCGTTTATCATGACATGATCGTGCACGTTGCAATGGCGACGAATCCGAATATCCGCAATATCCTGGTGATCGGTGCCGGCGATGGCGGAACGATCCGTGAGCTTTGCAGGTATCATTCGGTGCAATCAATCGATATGGTTGAAATTGACGAATATGTCGTTTCATCATGTAAAGAATTTTTGCCGCAGACCGCGCATTCACTCGATGATCCGAGAGTAAATCTATTTATTGAAGACGGACTGAAATTCATAAGAAGCAAAAGCGGACAATACGATTTGATTATTGTGGATTCAACCGATCCGTTCGGACCAGGCGAAGTATTGTTTACAAAAGAATTTTATGGGAATTGCTATCATGCACTGAAAGATGACGGCATTCTGGTCAATCAACTGGAAAGTCCGTTTTATGAAAACGATGCTAAGGCAATGCAGCACGCATACCGAATGATTGAAGGGATTTTTCCGATCAGTCGAGTATATCAGGCACATATCCCTACGTACCCGTCGGGGCATTGGCTGTTTGGATTTTCGTCAAAACAGCTGGATCCGATAGCGGATGCGGATCTCGGAAATTGGAATGCACTCGGAATCAAAACAAAATATTACAACACTGAATTGCACAAGGGATGCTTTGCATTGCCAAGTTTTGTAAGAGAAATGTTGGAAAATCGCAATTAGTGCGGGTATCCTGCATTTATCATACAATTTGTGACGGATGCATCGTTTCGCCTGCATGAATGATACGGAAAGTGAAATCAATGAATGACAAGAATTTAACAGATGCAGTTTATCAACCGTCGTTGATTTGTTTTTTAGTCGCGCGCATTTGTGCGGCTACAGCAAATCAGCTGATTGCAATTGCCATCGGTTGGCAGATTTATACAATTACACAATCGGCCCTGTACCTCGGGTTGGTCGGATTGATGCAGTTCATTCCGCTGATCCTTTTCACACTATTTGCGGGATATGCCGCAGATCGCTTTAACAGAAAATGGATTGTCAGTATTGCTTTCTGTATTCAGATTTGTAATTTTATGTTGCTTGCATATTTGAGTTTTCAGGGAGCCGTAAGCGCACATATGCTTTTAATCGCAGCATTCCTGGCAGGTACTGCAAATTCAATGGGAGGACCCTCCATGCAGTCATTGCTTCCGCATATCGTACCTGCGGAAATTTTCCCGAAAGCAGCAGCGTGGAATGCATCCGGATTTAAGGCTGCTACAATCATCGGTCCCGCGCTCGGGGGGCTGCTTTATGCGATCGGCGCGCATGTTGTTTATGCAACGGCAGGCTGCATTATTGTGGTTGCATTGTGTGCGATGATTATTCTGAAAGTGCGCACGCGAGAAGTAAACAAAGAACCTGTGACAATTCGAACAATGCTTGCCGGTATCTCCTTTATCAAGAGCCGTCCGGTTATCCTTGGTGCGATTTCGCTCGATCTGTTTGCCGTACTTTTTGGCGGTGCCACTGCACTGCTTCCGATCTATGCCGCAACCATCCTCCATGTCGGCTCGGAAGGTCTTGGTATTTTACGTGCTGCACCGGCGTTAGGGGCATTGCTGATTTCGTTTTTGATGGCAAGAAAGCCGATTGAAAGAAAAGTCGGTATTTCGATGTTTTCCGCTGTCATTGTCTTTGGAATCGCTACAATTGTATTTGCGATTTCCAAATCATTTATCGTATCGATTATAGCGTTATTTATACTCGGCGCGTCCG
>CAYUFL010000033.1:0-7639 GCA_964444065.1 uncultured Lachnospiraceae bacterium | reverse complement strand
ACTCCTGACGAAATGCGCGGCAGGGTCAGTTCCGTCAATCAGATATTTATCGGCACTTCGAATCAGTTGGGTGAGTTTGAATCGGGAATCACAGCTGCCTGGTTTGGTGCGGTGCCTGCTGCAATTATCGGCGGTTGCGGAACATTATTTGTTGTTTTATTATGGATGAAATTATTTCCCACATTACGAAAAAAAGATCGATTTATGGATTGATCCGAACATAAATAGTAAAGCAGACACGGGAAAACCCCATGCCTGCTTTTTTGTATGAAAGAACCAGTGTTGAATTGCAGATGAAGTGCATTATTCATTGTTTGTTCTGCGGCGCGGTTTGACGCATTCCGTTATAATATAAGCAATGAGCGCCATCAATGCGAAAAATGCCGCAACAAAGAATAACGCATAGTAATTAAATGCGGCAGCGACCAACCCGAGTACAATTCCGCCCAAACCATAACCCATATCAATTGAGGAAAAGTAAGCCGCCGATGCAGTGCCTCTGCGCTCAACGGAGCAACGCTGGAAAATCACTGTATTGATTGCCGGACCGATCGCGCCTTGTGCAATTCCGATCGGAAAGCCGAGCAAGATCAGTTGCAGTTTTGTTGCAACAAACGGAATCAATGCAAAGCTGACAACCAGAATCGTGATTCCAGGAACAATCAGCATATTCGGCCCTTTTCGGTCAGCTATCTTGCCGAGAAAAATACGGGATAAAAACAGACCTGCGGCATTGAATGTGAAGTACAGTCCGATATTTCCAAAGCTGCGATCCATTGCAAACAGAGACAAAAAGGAGTTTATGCTGCTTTGTCCGAAAAAAATTAACATTAAAATTGCACCCAGAGGAAAAACGGCATATTCAAAGCCAAGAAATGTTTTTGGCAATTCCTTTTCGTCGGTCATGCTGGATTCCGATACTGATTTATTTCTTTGAGTATCTGCACTTGTTCTCGGACATTTTCGCTCATAGCTGATCAAAGTATTAATCACCATGCTGATCAAGCAAATAATCGCGGATATAAAAAAAAGTGTATCAAATTCCGACTGCGTGTTATCCTGTACCAATGTCAGCGCAATGCCTGGGGCGACGGCCGCAGCAATCGTTCCGTATAGTCCGAAATATCCCAAACCTTCCGCCATACGCGATTTTGGAATGACATCAGCCGCAACTGCACCTCCTGCCGTAGAATGCATACCAAATCCGATTCCATGCAGAGAGCGGATTATGACAAGAACAAGCAATATTGCGGCGTAATGATAGAGCATACAGACAATACTGCATACAATTGCGCCGAGTATAAGAAGCTTTGTTCTTCCGAATTTATCGGCGAATACGCCGGACAGCGGTCTGATTGCAAGCGCAGCAAGCGTATATGTCGCAGTCATCAAACCTGCGGAGGCGACTGTCCCCGTAATATTCTGCGCATAAATTGGTAATGCAGAAAAAAAGAAATAATTACAGAAACTGATTCCTGTTGATGAAAGCATAATTAAAATATAGTCTTTGTTCCAGAGTTTCTCTGAGGTGTCATTCATAAGATCATTCACAACTGTTTAATTTACTCCTGTTAAATCAAAGTCCGGGATATAATTAAAATCCGATGAATCCAATTCCTGTATATATCCGTTCTCTATGTTTGTCTGATACAAATATTCCGATACCCTATGGTATTCTTCGTCAGTTATTTTTCTGTTGAGTTCTTTGAAGTCAGCGGCAGCGCCGCACGGTGCATATTGAAACATGAGGCTAAAGAGAATACCATTCGGACTGAAATGCGCTGCAATCCAGTCGATGATTTTCAGTGTGTTTTCGATATGAGAGGGAAGCACCAGATGGCGAATGATCACGCCACTTTGCAGAATTCCTTTTTGATCAATGCAAAACGGACCTGTTTGACGGAACATCTCTGTAATTGCAGTCGTTGCAATATCAAAATAATCATTTGCTCGTGAATATTTTTTTGCGAGCAGCCCATCCGAATATTTCAAATCAGGCATATATATGTCTATTTTACCGTCAAATCGTCGCAAAGTTTCCACGGAATCATATCCGCTGCTGTTGTAGACAAACGGGATGAGTCGTCTGTCGGGGATGCTTGTCAGAATGCTGTCAGAAAAGTGTGTTGGATTGACAAGGTTGATATTATGAACGCCTTGTTGTTCCAGTTCGCAATAGATTGCTTTCAACCGATCAATCGTGATCGGTTTGCCGAATCGCTCCGTGCTGATTTGATAATTTTGACAGTAGCAGCATTTCAGATTGCATCCGCTGAAAAAGACGGTACCGGAGCCTTTTGTTCCACTGATGCACGGTTCTTCCCATTCATGTATGGCGGCGCGTGCAACAACAGGCATAGTTCCGACACCGCAAATACCGCATGATTGAGCGTGATCTGCGATCAGCGGTCTGTTGACATTGCAGTTGCGGGGGCATATATGACAAGTGTTCATTTTGGATCGAGATACTCTTTCAGGAATAGGATCGCTTTTCGATAGCTTTCGAATCCTTCTGCAGTGAACGTATTCACACACGTCATGGAGGGGTAGGAGATGCTGCGGAACGCTTCGCGGTTGTTCACATCGGACAAATGAACTTCCACACTCGGAATACCTACCGCTTTGAGTGCATCCAGAATCGCAACACTTGTGTGGGTATAGGCGGCAGGATTAATGACAATGCCGTCCGTATTTCCGTAAGCCTGTTGGATGCGATCGACAATACATCCTTCATGGTTACTTTGATACAATTCGCAATCGATATCATTTTCGCGGCATACATCAATCAAAAAATTTTCTAAATCGGCAAAAGTCTGAACTCCGTAAATGTGCGGTTCTCGGATACCGAGCATGTTCAGATTCGGCCCGTTGATAATCAAAAATTTCATTTTCGCTCCATACGTATGAGTTTTATAACAATATTCATATTATACCACTTTCTTTTCCCATCTCGCTTAACGATGTGCACAAAATTCATACAAATTAGAATTTTGCCCAAAGTGCATTGACAAGGGTATGTCCCTGTGTTATAGTATGAAAAATATTAAAACAAATGATGCGGAAGTAAAACGAGTTGATGCATTCACAGAGACCTGTTTATGCTGAGAGACAGGATGAAACAGACTCGATAAATGGTCCGCAGATGGCATGATGAACCAGGAGTAGTCATAGACGGTTGGTTGCCGTTATCAAACCGGGAGATCGAAATGATCTCTGCTGAGTGGGCGCATTGCGCCAATAAAGGTGGTACCGCAGGAATTCTTGTCCTTTTTTACGAAGGACTTTTTTTATTTTTATTTTGGAGAGATTCGGATGATAACGCAGGCACAGTTTGAAAAATTGCAACAATTTTTTTATCAGCTCCCACAAAATTCTGACTTTTATCAGATGAAATATGCACAGTACGGTTTCGATCCGCATGAAGTGCAAGGTATTGATGATTTCACAAAAATCCCTTTTTTGTCGAAAGAAGATCTCAGAGATGCCTATCCTCTAAAAATTATGGCGGTCAATGAATCGCAGGTAGTTCGAATTCATTCTTCTTCGGGCACGACCGGACTGCCTGTCATTATCCCCTACACGCAAGATGACGTGGATACCTGGGCGGAAATGATGTGCAGATGCTACCAAACGGCAGGCATTACAAACCGTGATCGTATTCAGATTACTCCGGGTTACGGTCTGTGGACCGCGGGCATCGGATTCCAGCTCGGATGCGAACGACTCGGTGCAATGGCAATTCCGATGGGCCCCGGGAATACCGACAAACAATTGCAGATGATGCAGGATCTTCAGGCTACGGTCATCACTGCTACCTCTTCGTACTGCCTATTGCTGGCGGAGGAAATTTCAAGACGCGGTATTGGAGATAAGATTAAGCTGAAAAAAGGCGTCATCGGTTCGGAACGATGGGGTGAAAAAATGAAGGATCGCATCAGCGAAGAACTCGGTATCCGTCTGTATGATATTTACGGACTGACGGAAATTTACGGACCGGGCATTTCCATCAGTTGCGATGAAGATTGCGGGCTGCATTATTGGGATGATTACCTTTATTTTGAAATAATTGATCCGATGACAGGCGAGAGTGTTCCGGAGGGAGAATATGGTGAACTGGTAATCACAACACTTACCAAACAAGGTGCGCCTTTGATTCGATACCGAACGAGAGATATTACACGATTGCTTCCCGGCGAATGCGCATGCGGTTCTCGATACCCGCGCCATGATCGAATCATAGGCAGAGTCGATGATATGACAAAAGTGAAAGGTGTCAATATCTATCCTGCTCAAATCGATGAACTGTTAAAATCAACCGATGGCGCGAGCTCAGAGTATCAAATTACCATTACCAGAGAAGACGGCAAGGATACCTTTATTTTGCGCGCGGAATGTGAAAAGGGAACTGATAAAGACGGTCTTCAAAAGCGTCTGCATGATAATTTTAAAAAACGGATCGGCATTCTCATTGATGTAGAAATCTTATCTCTCGGAGAATTGCCGAGAAGTGAAAAGAAAACCAAACGGGTATACGACTACAGAACACAGTAATTGCTTTCGATTCGAAAGTTTCTGTGTGAAATGATTGACATTTTTTGCCTGATTGGTTACAATAATGTCAATTTCATAGTATATCGGCTGTGATGAGGAAAGAATGCATAAAAGCAGAGAAGGATTGTTTGGTGAAAAATCCTGCATGCAAATACCCGCCTCGGAGCCTGCGGATGAATAAATCCGCACGGTAGAAATACCGTTATGTATAATTAAGGCAGCTTTGCTGCGAATTAAGATGGTACCGCGAGTCTTTCGTTCTTATGATGAAAGGCTCTTTTATGTATGAAGAGGAGAAAATGATGGCTAAGAAAGACAAACCAGAAGCAATTACCCCGATTAATGAAGATTTTGCCCGATGGTATACGGACGTGATATTAAAAACCGAACTGGTTGATTATGCCCCGGTCAAAGGGTTTATGGTAATACGCGCCTACGGGTACGCTCTTTGGGAAAATATCCAGAGTATTTTTGATAAGGAATTCAAAAAAACAGGGCATAAGAATATGTATTTTCCGCTTTTGATTCCGGAAAGTTATCTGAACAAAGAAAAAGAACACGTAGAAGGTTTCGCACCCGAAGTAGCATGGGTTACACAAGGCGGCAGCGAACCGCTTGCGGAACGTTTGTGCATTCGTCCGACATCGGAAACGATTATCTGCAGTATGTACGCAAAATGGCTGTCTTCCTATCGCGATCTGCCGTATCTGTACAACCAGTGGTGCAATGTCGTCCGCTGGGAGAAAACGACCCGACCATTCCTTCGTACCAGCGAATTTCTCTGGCAGGAAGGGCATACGATACACGAAACATTCGACGAAGCACAGCGCGAAACGATGCAGATGATCGAAATTTATCGAAAAGTCTGTGAAGAATATCTCGCGATTCCGATGATTGTCGGACAGAAAAGCGAAAAAGAAAAATTCGCAGGTGCCTACGCAACCTATACAATTGAAGCGCTGATGCACGACGGGCAGGCACTGCAAAGCGGAACAAGCCACAATTTGGGTGATCATTTTGCGAAAGCGTTTGAAATTAAATTTCTAGGCAGAGACAATACGGAACAATATGCGTATTCGACATCGTGGGGTGTATCAACCCGTTTGATCGGCGGAATCATTATGGTACATGGGGATGACAGCGGATTGAAACTGCCTCCGAAAATTGCGCCGATTCAAGCTGTGATTGTTCCGATCGCGCAACACAAAGAAGGCGTACTGGATCATGCATATGATTTATATAAGCGATTAAACGAAACGTTTCGGATGGAGATTGATGCTTCCGATATGAATTCTCCGGGATGGAAATTCAATCAGTATGAAATGAAAGGTGTTCCGGTCAGAATTGAACTTGGACCGAAAGACATCGAAAACGGACAATGTGTGATGGTGCGCCGCGACAGCGGAGAAAAGATAACGGTTGCATTAACCGATGTTGAAGAAACGCTCGCTCGACTATTGGAAGAAATACAGCATGCAATGTATGAAAATGCTTTGAAAGCACGTGAAGCAAAAACCTCGGTCGCATTGAATATGGATGAATTTAAACAGAAATTGGAACAGAACCCCGGCTTTATCAAAGCAATGTGGTGCGGCTGCAGAGAATGCGAAGATAAGATAAAGGAAATGACGGGTGCATCATTGCGCTGTGTCCCGTTTGAACAGGATGATCTCGGCAGCAATCAATGCGTGTATTGCGGAGAAAAAGCTGACAAGATGGCATATTTTGCGAGAGCATACTAAAAGGAGGGAATGAGATGGAGAGTGTATTTGACATTTTAACGCAACGCGGATATATAGAACAGTGTACACATGAAGAAGAAATCAAAGAGTTGCTTGCGAAAGAGCCTGTTACATTTTATATTGGCTTTGACCCGACTGCAGACAGTCTTCATGTCGGACACTTCATCCAGATTATGGTTATGACTCACATGCAGCGTGCGGGTCACCGCCCGATTGCACTGCTCGGCGGAGGGACAACGATGGTCGGAGACCCTTCCGGGAAAGCAGATATGCGAAAAATGCTCACGCAGGAGCAGATTGCTGAAAACGGAGAGAAATTTAAGAAGATTTTCGAGAAATTTCTTGATTTCAGCGAAGGCAAAGCCATCATGGAGAATAATGCGAATTGGCTGCTGAATTTGAATTATGTTGATTTTCTGCGTGAAATTGGTGTTCACTTCTCAATCAATCGTATGATTGCGGCAGAATGCTACAAAAGCAGAATGGAGAGCGGTCTGACGTTCCTTGAGTTTAATTATATGATCATGCAGTCGTATGATTTTTTAAAGCTGGCAGAGTTATATGATTGCAAGATGCAGTTCGGCGGAAATGACCAATGGTCGAACATTATCAGCGGCGTTGATTTGACCAGAAAAAAACTGAATAAATCAGTATACGGGATGACCTTTAAATTGTTGGTTAACAGTGAAGGCAAAAAAATGGGGAAGACGGAAAAAGGTGCATTGTGGCTCGATCCCCAAAAAACATCACCCTTTGAATTTTACCAGTATTGGAGAAATATCGATGATCATGATGTCGAAAACTGTCTTGCCCTGCTTACATTCCTGCCGATGGAACAGGTACGAGATCTCGGAAGGCGCAAAGATGAAACAATCAATGCATCGAAAGAGATACTCGCATTTGAAGTAACAAAAATGATACATGGGGAAGATGAAGCAATAAAAGCCCAAAATGCTGCACGTGCGCTTTTTGGCGGAGGCTGTGTTGACGAGAACATGCCATCGACCGCACTTGAACTTTCCGAAGTCGAAGCAGGGATGGATGTCGTCGCGTTGCTGATTCAAACCGGATTGGCAGCATCCAAATCGGAAGCAAAGCGTCTGATCGATCAGGGTGGCATCCACGTTAACGGGGAAAAAATCGAATCCGCATCAATATTGATCACTGCAGAGGATTTTGAAGAAGGGTATCTCCTCATAAAAAAAGGCAAGAAAATTTTCCATCGAGTTATACTGGATTTATAGTTTTAAATTCGTGTTTTTATGAATTGACTTACGTAATCATTTTTAGTAAAATCAATTTGAGTTCCATGCTTGAAATACATTGTCATTCGATAGTAACGATTG
>CAYUFL010000032.1:0-24491 GCA_964444065.1 uncultured Lachnospiraceae bacterium | reverse complement strand
ATCGGCTATGCCCCCTTTTTCTTATCGTTCAGAAATCGGTAGCGGATCGGATAGTCGGCATTGTCCAAAATAACCTGAGCTGCCTGTTTTGTTTTTGAATTGATGGCAATCGGACTTTTCAGATTGACGGAGGATTCCATCGGATCGTCTTTGACAGCCGCTATGAGCAGAAAACGCAGATCGTCGAGACTGCCTGCAAAGAGATTCTTGTCTTCCTGCGACATCTGAGGCGCGTATTGCGGATAAACCGCATAGGGATCGATCACCACAAAAGAAGGTACCTGTCCCCGAATCGGCTGAAGAAGCAGGATAGGGCTGTCTTCCTCTTCGGAAAGAAGCACATATTCCGTGACGGACTCAAACCCGTACAATCCTTTTTCGAATTTCAGGATATCTTGTTCGCTGACTTCCATTTCGCCGAATTCAGTCTGTATTGTGATCATTGGGATACTCCCTTTCCTTTAAGCTAACGTGTTGAATTCCGAACTCGATGAAGCGGAATAATTCGGGTTGGCGCTTTTCGGTACGTAGACAAAACCGCCCACGTATTCGATGTTGACATGCGGATATTCTTTTACGACATAGTCGATATTCCAACGGGAATACTCACTGTCTATTTGATTGGTGCGCCAGTCGAAATGTAATTGGTCTGCCTGATACTGCAGTTCCAACTCTTCCGGACGGTACTCAATGCTGACCGGTACGCTCGGCATAAAACCGATTCCGATTTCGACGTCGCTTTGCATGCTTTGCGCCGCAATCTGTGCGATCGGGTTTCCTCCCTTGTAATATTCCGCCATAAGGTTGCCCTCCTGTGCAATGGTTCCAACTGCTTCGTAGGCAGCCTGTTTGCCATCTGCGGCAAATTGCTTTACAAGCTGAGCGTTTGTTTTCTGCCCCATGCTGGCCCTTGCAGCCGTGTAATCCATGTATAACTGTCCCGGCTGTTTCGAAATTTTCAGTCCGCCGTCCTGACGGTTGATACGAAATGCCGCAGGATCTGCATCGACTGCATATCGTGCATTATTGATTTTGAAATCTAAAGCGATTGGGATCTGCTGAATGCGCAGTAATTGATCCATGCTACTGTTCCGTTAATTCATGAAATCAAGGAATGTCGGCTGCAGAATCTGCGTGCCCATCTGCAATGCCGCCTGGTAAGTATATTTCTGCATTTGATAATCCAAAATCGCTTCAGCAGAATCAACATACTCAATACTGTCGATTCGTTCGGTAAGGTTGCTATTCATATCACTCAGTCGGGTCTTCGTACTGTCGAGATAATTTGATTTTGTTCCGAATTGTGTTACTCCGACCAATAAATTCTGATACTGTACGTCGAATTGATCCAGATAAGGCTGTACTTCATCGAAGGAGTAGCTGTCGCTTTCGAGTTTATCGGCGATATCTCCCAAAAGGGAATACATATTTTTCGGTACCCCGTCCGAGTTCGTTCCGTAACCAAGGAAGGAAATGCCCGGCAGAGAAATGTCAAACACGCTTTGTTCGTCCACATTTCCCGAAGAATCCACACTCATGCCCAGACCGATATCGATGAAAACCTGCTCTTTCGCAAGGGAATCCAAATCGATAATTGTTCCTGCCGCAATCGGATCTTCTCCGCCGGAGACGACTCCGGTACCTTGTACGGTGATGGAAGCGGTAAGATCACCTACCGTAATGAGACTTGCATCCGTTCCGGTAATGGCAGCTGCCGTAAATGCGCTTCGGAGCTCGTCCTGCAGATCCTGATTGGTGGCTCCTCCGCTTAAATCAAGCGAAACGGTAAGTGTTTTTGCATCGGTATCAAGAACATACGGATCGGTGCCGTCTACGATTTTAATCATATAGTCATCAAAAGCATCGCCGTTCGCCTGACCGAAATTGATTTTTGCGCCGCTGATGTTCAGCGTGGCGGCAGTGCCGTCAAACCCGGCATATTCGCCTGTGTTGACATCCACGTTGCGATAAAGCAGGTTGCCGTCAGCATCAACGGAGAAGGGGGCTTCTGCTGTTGCAGAACCGCCGAAAATATAATTATCGGAATATTTTGTATTCATAATCGATACGAGCGAGTCCTGAAGGGAACGGATCTGCTTTGCGATTACTTCGCGGTCATCGGCAGAAACGGTGTCCGTAATCGCCTGAATAACGCTCGTAGAATTTGCCTGCTGTGCAATGGAGTTGACCTGCATGACCGAACTTTCCGCGGTGGTCATCATGCTCTGTGCGTCTTCCAGTGTTGATTGGTAATTCTCGTTTTCGGACAGCGCTCGGCGTGCTTTATATGCTTTCACTGCAGACACCGGGTCTTCCGATGCTTTGTCGTATTTTCGCAGTGAGGTTGTTCGGGTACTGTAGTAATTTAAATCGCTGAGCGATTGATTGAGCGACTTATTGTATTGTTTTGAGATCATCCCCATCGTGATTCTGATACTCATCGCATGCTCTCCTTAAATCGAATCCCTGCGTCCGTGCGGATCCGTTAATTATATCTTGTTATCTGCCGACAATTCCCATTTTGTTGATGATGGTATCCATTGCTTCGTCAATCGTTGTCATGAAACGAGAAGCAGCTGTCAGTGATTGGTTGTACATGATCAGATTGATACCTTCTTCATCAAGGCTGACGCCGGAAACGGATTGTCTTTGCTCATCGATGCCGTTCACATTATTGGTGTAGGTGACGTTCAGTCTGTCAAGGCTTTCGACTTCCATCGCTAACGTTCCTGAAATGCCGGTTAAGAAATCTTCCAACGAGCCGGTTAAAAGCGCTGTGTGGTCCGGCGTTTCGAAGTTAATGCTGCTTTCAAACAGATCGATCATTGTCAAAAGGTTGTCATTGGCATCCGTGCTGCCGGTGCTTGAAGAAGAAGTTTTGGAACTTGTAATATATGACGCGGAGGAACTGGTCCATTTTTCGCTCAGGGCGATATTGCCTGCCGTAACGGTTCCGCTGCCATCGGATGCTTCAAAAAGCGGTTTGTCATAGGTACCTGTGGTATTCGTACTGTTCGCCTGGTTGAATACATCGGCAAATTTATTTGCCAGCGTGTCGAGCATATCGCTGTAATATTGAATTCCTCGTTCTGTAGTGGGAGGAGAATCAAACTCGCCGCCGTCATTTATCATTTTCAGATATCCATGGAAGGAGCCCGTCGAAAACTGATCGGTGATCTCTCCGTCCGTGAGGGTGAGGTCGTATTCATTGCTTGCTGCGGCATAAGTGCCGCTTTTGTTGAGCAAATGGAGCGAAATGGTGCCGTCTGACTCTGTTTCCGCTTCCATTTGGCGATAATTATCGTCATCCACCAACATGAATTTTTCCCCGTTTGCACCGATCAGATTCACCGAAAGCTCTTCGGTAGTGATCCCTTTGCTGATGGTTACGGTTTTGGTGGAGACTTCGATGTTCATATAATTTGAAAGTTCGTCGAGCAGGGAGTTGCGCTCATCATTCAGTTCGAGCGCGGAATCTCCGACCTGCTGAGAATTCTTAATTTCTTCGTTAAGATAAGAAATGCTCTTTAAAAGTTCGTTGACGGTGGAAATTGCGCCGTCTTCAAAATCGCTTATCTGTCGGTCTTTTGCTTGCTGAATCTGATCCGAGTACTGGTTAAAGAGTTTTACCAGCATTAAAGCGGAGGTTTGTACTGATTGTTCGGTGACAGTATCTCCGGCATTCGCGGAGAGTGTTTCAAGCTGAGATTTTAAATCGCCGAACTGTGCCTGCAGTCCGTCAGCGGTTGTTTCGTCGAAAATGGCCTCCAAGTCTCCCAGCGCATCCAGTTGTGTATCTGTGTCTGCCACTTTGCAGACTTCTTTGCGGTAATGTACATCAAGATAGGTATCGCGAATCTGACTGATTCCGCCGATGTTAACCCCTTCCCCCATGTATGCTTCAGCCGAAAGCGAATAGAGCGAGTTGTATCCGCTGCTGCCGACAGTATTCAAATCAACGCGTTGTCTGGTATATCCGGTCGTGGTTGCATTGGTCATGTTCTGACCGGTTATCTGCAAATTGGCACGTGCTGCATCTATACCGCTGCGCGCAATATAATAGCTTAAAAATGTCGATTTCATGCGAATGCGCTCCTCCGTTCTTTAGATTTTTCTAGATATATTGCTGTGAGCACTGTTTGTTGATTGCGTTCCGGGACCGTAAAAGTGATCGGTTTCGGGCAGATGTTCCATACGCTTGATTCGGTTATCAATTTTGCGCAAATGCAGTTCGATCAAAAAATTGCAGACTCTGTTGGCTTCTTTCAAATCACGAAGGATATCTGAAAGCTGTTGGTGAAGATCCCGATATTTGTTTTGATAGGTTTCATCGGATATGGTCTCTACCAATTCACCGAATGTGAGCGTTTTGTTTCCAAACTGCGTCAAATAGCTTTCGCGTTTCTGCTCATAGCTTTTTGATTTTAACAGAAAAACCTGTTCCTGTTTGATGAACTCATCCAAGCGTCGGAACTGATTTCTTGAGACAATCTGATATTTTTCGGATTCCAACATCAGAAAGTCGCTGTAAAAATCGGTGTATTCGTGAAGAAAAAGATAAAAATCATCCAGAAGAATCGTATCGGTCATAGTTCACCTGTCTTTAGCAATTTTGTTTATTCTTCAGTGCTTAACATGCTCGTGGCGATTGCGGTCGGGTCTATTACATAATTTCCCGACTGGATTTGTGTTTTGAACGATTCGACAGAACGGGTTCCATCGGACAATTCATCTCGTTTTGCGTCATTGACAACCTTGTGTTCTACGCTCGATATCAAGTCATTTTTTGCCTTCTCGTACTGATATGAGAAATCAAGTTTGTCTGTTTTTGTGGCATTTTGTTGTTCGGTTTGCTTCGCATTTTCGGCAGATTTCTGCAATTCAGCCGCAGTATTTTGATATGCACCGGAAACCGATTTGTTGTTGTTCACATACATACTCTTTTCACCTCGATTCGTTTATCGGAATTTCGCATGAAAAAATTAGCTTTTTTAACTGATTTTAATGTATGTCTCATAATTTAATTTATGTCTTATTTTTTTTAATCAATCAAGAACCTTTACGTAAAAGCACAAGAGCAGTAAACAATATAATGCTGCATAAATATACAACTAATTCCGTGTAAGCAGTCTTTTTATGCGAATTGCATGTGTATAAAAATGCACAACATCAGTATAGAAAAAGTTATTAGCGGGATCGGTATTCTTGCATGAATCCTTTTATATAAAGGCAATCGACATTTCTAAAAATGAAAAAAGCGCTTGTTGCAGCATTTTAGACAAAAAAAACATTTATAAAAAAATGAATGAATTGAATTTATAAATATACAATAATTTTTTTCAGATTTTACATAAAATAGTTGCTTTTTACAATTTTTGTGCTAAAATAAATTTAATCAAAGCTTAATGTTCAAAATTAAACTGTTAAATTTACCGGAAAACCGTTAAGGAATGCCGCAATGCAAGGATGAAATATTAATATCATCATGTTGAATGCGAGCATATATTTCGAAAAGATTATACCATGATAAATTATTTTTCGGAAAGAATCAATGAGAATTTTAATTTTTTATTTGAAAAACAAAATATATGATCGAAATGTATTGTTTGTATACTTTGCGTAAATTGAAAAGGAGACGATATGGATTGGTTCAACAGTGTATCAATATCCGCCCTCAACAAGAGCCTTGACGGACTTTGGGCAAGGGAAGAGGTTATTTCGGAAAATATCGCAAATTATGAAACCCCTGATTATAAAAGCAAAACAGTCTCATTTGAGGACGAATTGTTGGCTCAGTTGCAGAGCAGTTCAACCTCGGATTCGGATTTGATTCATTCGATAAAGAATGTTGACGTTACGGAAAGTCTTGCAAACAACGGAACACTTCGTGAGGACGGAAATGATGTGGATTTGGAAGCCGAAACGATTGAGATGGCCAGAACACAGCTGAATTATGCATATTCGGTACAAAATATCAATGAATATTTCGCGAGATTGAAATCGGTGATTAGGGGTTAATACTTACGACGTTTCATAATACTTACGTCATTTCCCATATTTGGAAGTGAATGATTTTGGCAGAAAGAAGGCAAATCATTATGGCTTTTTTGAGTTCTTTGAATATCAGCGGTTCCGGATTGACGGCAAGCCGGCTTAGAATGGATGTCATATCCGAAAATATTGCCAACGCTACTACAACGGAAACGCAGAATGGCGGACCGTATCGACGAAAAGAAGTGGTATATGAATCGATTGATGATTCAAGTTCATTCTCGTCGATTTATCAGCGTCAATTATCGGGAAGTGCGAACAAGGGAGTGCGTGTCAAGGAAATTGCAGAAGATCAAAGCGAGTTCCAATCGGTTTATGACCCGACCAACGCGGATGCGGACGAAAATGGCTATGTGCTGATGCCGAATGTTGATCTGGTTGAAGAAACGATTGATATGATGGCGGCCAGTCGTGCTTACGAAGCAAATCTCACGGCGTTCAATGCGATGAAAAGCATGGCGGAAAAAGCCCTGCAGATACAAGGAGAGTAATATATTATGTCAAGTATTTCAGCACTCAGCTCTTTGTCTAATTTATCCGATTTAATCGGATCCGGCACAGCATCTACAAGTACAGATAACTCATTGCCTTTTCAGTCTTTGTTTGAAGATGCAATTAATAACGTGGTTGATACTCAAAATGAGGTTGATGAACAAGCATTGCTTTTGGCGACAGGACAAACGGATGATGTGCATAATTTGAGCATTGCATCCACGCAAGCTTCTTTATCGTTGGATTTGCTTGTAGAGCTTCGAAATAAATCAATCGATGCGTACAATCAATTAATGCAAATGAGTGTTTAAAAAAAATCGTTTAACAAAAGGCCCACGGACTAGGCATCGAGTATTTATCATGATTGCCGACTTCGCTTTTGTATAGACAGATCATATGGCAAAGGGATTCAGCTTATGAATGAGCAGATTGCAAAATACATACAACCAATTACGCAATTTTGGAATAATATACCTAAAAAAAGAAAAACGACAATTCTTACTGCAGTCGGTGGTTTGATTGTCGTGTCTTTTATTTTGGTTCTGCTTCTGAATATACCGACATATACTGTTCTGTACAGTGGGCTGGATAATGATGAGGCGACGCAGATCATTACGATACTCCAGAACGACGGATATAAATATAAGCAGGAAACCGGCGGAGTGATTCAGGTATTGCAGGATCAGGTAGATGACATCCGCATGAGTCTTTCAACGCAGGGGTATCCGAAGTCCGCTTTAAATTACGATATTTTTACAGGAAATATCGATATGATGACGACCGACTATGAAAAGCGGCAGCTGCTGGTTTACCAGCTGCAGGAACGTCTGCAGGCTACCATCAAAACGATGGATGCGGTCGAAAGCGCAATCGTTACAATCAGTGTACCTGAAAACGGCGGCTATGCATGGGAAGACGAAAGCTCGCAGACTTCGGCATCGGTTATGGTCGAGGTGATCGGCGGAGCGACACTCAGCAGTACGCAGGTAAACGGCATAAAACAGTTGGTGGCCAAGAGTGTGCCTGATTTGGAAACAGACCAAGTAGCCGTGGTGGATACAAGCGGAAATGCGCTGCAATCGTCCGAAGATACGACACAGATGGATTTGACGGAACTCGGTATGGTAATCAAAGCTGAGTTTGAGAAAAATATTGATGATAAAGTGTCCAATGTACTGACGCCGATTTTCGGAAAAGGGAATTATGCGATATCGGTCAGCGGCATCGTTAATTTGGATAAGATGATCGAAGAAATTATTACCTATACGCCAAGCGAGACGGGGGATAATACCGGTGTATTGTCCGAAGGCAGTTCCGATACCGAAATCGATACGGACGGATCCGGAACGAGCGGTACGGTCGGAACGTCTACCAACGCAGATTTGACGACATATTCCGGGGTTACCGTCAATGGTGATGTTGTATATATTAAAGACAGCCAAACATATAAATATCTGGTCAATCAGGTAACGCAACAGATTGAACACAATGCTGCCGTACTTGATCAAATGTATGTTGCTGTAACGATCAATCTGGAAACAATGGAAAATGCCGATAAGGCAGATATTCAGCAATTGGTTGCGACTGCGGCAGCCACCTCTGTCGGTAATGTGTATGTATACAATTCGAAATTTACCGGTACTGTGAATACCGGAACCGACGATGATGACAATACGGACAACGGAACCGATACGACACAGACATGGACAATGAAGCAGATTATCATTGCGGCAGGTGCGCTGGGCGGATTGCTGCTGATCATAATGGTAGTGGTCATCCTGATGGTAAAACGTAAGAAGAAGCGTTCGGCGGAAAACGATTACGAATCGGACGAAGAGAATTATGTAAGCAAGGCAGCGGAGATGAGTGTGGAAGAAAAAATCGATGTCATTAAAGACAGCCGACAGCAAAAAATGAAAGATGTCATTCAGGATTTTTCGACAAGCAATCCCGAAATCGCCGCACAACTGATCCGTTCCTGGCTGAAAGAAGAAGGTGATCTGAATGGCTAACAGAAAACTGAGCGGAGCACAAAAAGCGGCGGCTATCTTAATTGCTTTGGGTGTCGATAATGCGGCGTCCATTTATCATTTTCTGAAAGAAGACGAAGTGGAACAGATCACATTTGAGATCGCACAGCTTCCTCATCTGGAAGCAGATGAGATTGACGGAATTCTCGATAATTTTTATCAAATTTGCCTGACGCAAAAGGTCATAACGGAAGGCGGCATCGAATATGCGCGCAACGTACTGGAAAAAACATACGGTTCGCAGACCGCAGCTACGCTGCTGGAAAAAGTAACAAAATCAATCAGATCGAAAGCATTTGATTTTATCCGCAAAACGGATTATAAAAACCTGATGGCGGCAATTCAAAACGAGCATCCGCAAACAATCGCTCTTGTTCTGTCTTACACGCGCGCAGATATGGCCGCTGCGGTGATCGGTGAATTGCCGAAAGACAAACGAATTGAAGTAGTAGAGCGTATCGCCAAAATGGACAAAGCCTCCCCTGAGGTAATTAAGTTGGTGGAACAGAACCTGGAAATGAAATTCGACTCATTTATGTCGGTTGACTTCACGGAAGTCGGCGGTGTGAATTACACCGCGGATATTATGAATAATATGGATCGTGCGAACGAGAAATACATTTTCGACGAAATTACCCGACGAGACGCCAAATTGGCTGACGAGATCAGAAAGAAAATGTTCGTTTTCGAAGATATCACATTTCTGGATCCGATGTCGATTCAACGGTTTCTGCGGGATGTCGAGACGAGAGATTTGGTATACGCGCTCAAAGGGGCGAATCAGGAAGTATCCAATGTTATCTTTGTTAATATGTCAAACCGTATGAGTGAAACCATACGGGCAGATTTGGAATATACGCATAATGTCAGGCTCAAAGACGTGGAAGAAGCACAGCAGCGTATTGTTGCTGTAATCAGAAGTTTGGAAGAGTCGGGAGAAGTTGTCATAACAAAGGGCGGAAAGGATGAGATCATTGCCTAATATTATCAAAACCTCAAATTACAATGAACGCATTATCCCGTCGCCCGAGAAAACGGATCGGGAGGCAATCAGAGATGATATGACGCTTTTGCAGCAAGATGCAATGCTCCGTCCGGTTGAAACTGTGGAGGATATTCTCTCGGAAACAAAGCAGAAAGCAGCAAAAGCATTCGAACATACGGTGAAAGAAGCGGAACTGATCGCTGCAGCTATCAAAGAGGATGCAAAACGTCTGGGCGAAGAAATCAAGAAGCAAAGTGCAGAACATGGATACACAGAAGGCTTCGAGGACGGGAAAACACAAGGTTACACAAAAGGTTTTGAAGAAGGATATGAAGAAGGTCTGAAACGTGCGCAAAACGAGAGCAGGTATGTCTTGGACAGCTTAACCGAGGTCGCAAACAGTATTCAGGCACAGAAAGAGGAACGGCTGGAACAGTTCTCGGACGGACTTCAGGATATTGTTCTGTTGATTGCAAAAGCAGTACTGAAATACGAAGTCGAACTGCATCCGGAATTTTTGGCGCAGCAGGCACATGAAGCGATATCGGACTATAATGCGCATGCTTGGATTAAGATCATGGTTTCGGAAAATTCATATCGGACAATATGCGAGAATGTCCCCGAATTTACGCAGCGTTTGGGCGGCAACGTCAAATTATTTGCCAATCCGGAGCTGAGCAACAGCGATTGCATGTGTGAAACGCCATCCCAAATGATTGATGCGGGAATCGATACACAGTTCGCCAATATTGAACAAACACTTAGGGAAGAATAGATCATGTCCGGGGTAAAATTCAGATATGAAAAACTCAAAAACAGAGATTTTCTGGAAAAAATCGGAAAAGTTAAAAACATAATCGGTATGATTATCGAGGCTTCGGGGCTGCCTGCCAGTATCGGAGAAATCTGTACACTTCATTCCTCCGTGGGCGATATGCAGATCATGGCAGAAGTGGTCGGGTTCAAAGACGATAATATTCTGCTGATGCCTTACGGAGATATCAAGGGAATCGGTGCGGGAAGCTTTGTGAAACTCAGTCGGAGCAGACTTCAGGTACCGGTCGGAGATTTCCTGATCGGCAGAACCATCGATCCGATGGGCAGACCGATTGACGAACTCGGAGAATTTGAAAGCATCACCGCATATTACAATGCGGATTCACCATATACCAACCCCCTGCGACGACCCAGAATCGACACCCCGATCAGTTACGGTGTGAAAGCGATTGACGGAATGCTGACCATCGGAAAAGGACAAAGGATGGGCATCTTTTCGGGAAGCGGGGTCGGCAAGAGTACACTGTTGGGCATGATCGCAAAGAACGTCAAGTCGGACGTTAACGTGATTGCTCTGGTGGGGGAAAGAGGGCGCGAAGTCGCGGAGTTTATTGAGAAAGATTTGGGAAAAGAGGGACTTGCCAGATCAGTATTGGTAGTCGCCACATCGGATCAACCGGCAATGTTTCGTTCCAAATGCGCATTGGTCGCAACCTCAATTGCCGAGTACTTTCGGGATCAGGGCAAGGATGTGCTTTTGATGATGGACTCTCTCACGAGATATGCAATGGCACTCAGAGAAATCGGACTCGCTACGGGAGAGCCGCCCATCGCGAGGGGATATACCCCTTCGATCTACGCAGAACTGCCGAAATTGCTGGAACGAAGCGGAAACTTCCGGGGAGGTTCCATTACCGGCATCTACACGGTGCTTGTGGAGGGCGACGATACCAATGAACCGATTGCCGATACGGTGCGTGGGATTTTGGACGGACATATCGTATTGACGAGAACTTTTGCAAACCGAAATCATTTTCCGGCGATTGATATCAATGCAAGCATTTCTCGTTTGATGAATGATATTGTAACGGAAGAACACAGAAAATTGGCTTACAAAATCAGAGAGATTTTATCGGTTTATTATCAGAATTATGATTTGATCTCAATCGGTGCTTACCGTCCGGGTTCAAATCCGAAACTGGATGAGGCTGTCGCCAAGATTGATGCTGTAAACAGATTGCTGCAACAAGGTATTACCGAACACGTGACGTTTGAAGATACGATGCAGATTATGCGTGATATTTGATAGGACATTTGTTACAAAAGAATAGAAGGTGACAATATGAAACGATTCGAGTTTCCTTTGGAAAAAGTGCTGCATTATAAAAATCAAATATTGGAAAATCTTCAGAATGAACTGAGTATCATTCAAATGCACCTGAACGAAGTCGAAAAAAAACTGAATATATTCAATGCGGAATATCGCCAAACCAATATGAAGTTGCGCGAAGCATACCAAAAAGATATTACGACCAAAGAAATCAGTCCATATAAAATGTATTTGTCTCAAATTGATCAGGCAATTCGAATCAACGAAGAAAAACGCGCCAAAATCAAAGAAATGTTTGCATTGAAACAAAAAGAAGTGCTGGAAGCGAAAATAGAGGTTTCCACGCTCGAAAAACTCAGAGAAAAACAAGTGGCTCAGTACAACGAGGCAGTCAAAAAAGAAACCGAAACGTTTATCGACGAGTTTGTGAACAACACCAGAGCAAGTTCTTAATCATTTACATAGAACTTAGTTTGAAGAAAGGAGGTGAGAGATATGATACAAATGGCAACAAGTGTTGTGCAAACGGCGCAGTCAAAAAATGATGCACGGACAAAGCAGAAGAATGAATCCGCGCAAGATCAAAGCACATTTTCCTCAATTTTGCAAACTCAGACGCAGCAAGCAACCAAAACGGAGCAGAAAAATACGACCAGCGGAAAAAGCGATCCGGATATTTCGCAAGAAAAGTCGGATGTACCTGCGACGCAACCGCAACAGACAGATCCAACAGCGACAGTTTTGGCAATGGGACTTCAACAGATATTGCCCGAACCGGTGCAGTTGACAGTAAGTCAAGCAGGTATTTTGCAAAGTCAATCGCAGCAGATTCAAAACACTGATGGTGGTGTTGGGTTATTGCAATCGACGGAATTACCAACATCGCAAAATAATGCAATGCCGCAACAAAGCGCTAATTACAATTTAAGTACGGCTGCAACTTCTACAGAATTTTCGGTATTGACAACTGCAGCAGCAGCTCAGTCTGAGACAACAGATGACGCGGCGGAAAATATGCCGCAGGGAAATCGGTACGGGCAGGCGTCCAATGTCGGAGTGAGCAGTGTGAAAGTTGATGTGCGGGACGGAGCAGATGTTCAAACGAAACCAAAAGACCAAGAACCGTTGAGCACGATTTCTGATCCGAGCATGCAGACCACTTCATCGCAGCCGGTTCAGAAGCAGTCGTCCGAGAGCATGCAAACCGCTGTTGAAAAAATGAATGTACCAGGGCTGGACGATTCGGAATCACAAACAGACGATGCCGATAAAAATTCGCTTCCGGCGCAGGCTAGCAGTTTATTTCGGATGAATACGGCGAGCGAAACAATTAAAGTGAGCGATGCCTCCAGCGAGATCGCAAAACCGGTAGCCAGCCAGATTACACAGGAGATCAAAGCGAACATAAGCGCGGATAATTCCGAATTTACGATGCGGCTTTCTCCAAAAGAACTTGGCGAGCTTACCGTAAAAATGACATCCAAAGACGGCATACTGACGGTAGAACTGATTGCCGCCGATCCGAAAACGCAGCATTTATTGAGTGAGCGGGCAGGCGAGATACAAACGGCAATTCAATCATCACAGGAAAAACAAATTCATATTTCATGCCCGACGCAACAGACCGATAATCAGGATCTGTTTAAACAGTCCGATTCGCAGTCAAATCAGCAGCGACAGCAGGAACATGCAGCACAAGAATCGAATGAAGAAACATTTGCATCCACAGAAAGTTTTCTGAGCATGCTGCAACAGATGGATCTGTTGGCGATGTAAAAAAAGAGAGGAGCACTACCAAATGGCTATTTCTATTAATTCCTATAGTTCTGCCACTTCAGCTGCCAGCAGCACAAGCTCGACATCCAGTACATCCAACTTGTCAATGCAGGATTTTTTGAAGCTGCTTGCGGCACAATTGTCAAATCAGGATGTCATGAATCCTGAAAGCGATACCGAGTTTATAGCACAGATGGCGCAATTTACGACATTGCAGACGATGCAGACGATGACCGAAGTGATCTATGCGCAGTACGGAGCCTCAATGGTTGGCAAGAATGTTGTCGTGGCAGGTTATGACGACGACGGAAATGTGTTCTCCGACGAAGGCACTGTCGACAGCGTGCAGTTTTCAAGCGGCAGTTGTACCATAACCGTCAACGGCACAGACTATGATCTTTCCGCTGTCATGTCGGTAAATGCAAGTGCATCAGCCGCTAACAATACAGATACAACAGCCGATGTATAATATTAAACAATGCTAGGAGGGGAAGAGATTGTCGGATATTGATATCAGAACAATCTATAATCCGTATATCGGTACGACAGCACCGGTGCAGACACAAACAGATGCTGTTACAAAATCGACGGATTTGGGTGAATCAAACTCATTCAGCGAAATGCTGCAACGCGAACTGAATCAAACGCAGACACTGACCTTCTCGAAGCACGCGCAACAGAGAGTGGATTCCAGACAAGTGGAAGTAACATCAGAATTGATGGATAAACTCAATGATGCAGTTTCGCAGGCGAAAGATAAAGGGATTCAGGATGCGCTGATTGTCAGCGACAGTGCGTCGTTTATTGTCAATATTCCTTCCAATACGGTAGTAACAACATTGAACAATGACGAAAGCAAAAACAGAATATTTACGAACATCAACGGAACCGTAATCATCTAGCCGGACCTTTTCAGGAGGCTTTCAAGCTTTGAATGACAGATAAGCTTATACGGGTTTCGTTCGGGAAAGGACACTATTATGTTAAGAGCACTATTTTCCGGGGTGGCGGGATTGAAAACCCACCAGACCTCGATGGATGTCATCGGCAATAATATTGCCAACGTCAACACCTACGGGTTTAAAGCATCAAGAACCACGTTCAAAGACGTTTTTTATCAAACACTGAACGGCTCATCCGATGCCAACAACAATTCCGGGGGGGTAAACGCTTCTCAGATCGGGTGCGGATCGATGCTTGCAACGGTCGATGTGCTGCATACCAGATCCAGTTTTGCATCAACCAATAATGCCACGGATGTATTTATTAACGGTGAAGGATACTTAATCGCCAAAAACGGTTCAGGCAGCGAATATTATACCCGCGTCGGAACATTGGATTTCGACGGTGTCGGCAATCTGGTCGATAAAAACGGGAACTACATTTGCGGATATCCGATTTTGCGTGATATGAGCGGAAATATTGTATACGAAACGACGACTCCGGTCGCCGGAACAAGTACGATCGGCAGCGCATCAATCAGTTTCGGTACGGCGAACGGTGCGATGCTCAATGATTATGAAATCACCATCAATGACAGCACTACGGTCGGAACTACGATCGATAATACTGCAAAAACCATTACGGTGAACCTGGATATCGCCGGAGGCGATGATATTGCAGACCTGCAAACAGCACTGCGTGCCATTACCGGAGGCCCCAGCGGAGTGGATTTCACCCAAATTACGGCGACAGGCACACTTACCGCAGGAGCCGGAACAGTTTCGGGCGGTGTCAACGAACAAACCAATACACCTGCGCTTGATGCTTCGAATGGTCCGCAGCCCATCAGAAAACCGGGAACGTTATCAGACTCCAACGGAGACGGGGAGTATGATACGGAAGGCACAGATGTGATTGAACTGAAAAATATTTCCATTGGTGTCGACGGTACCATTTCAGGCACGGATACAAACGGCGAAGTAATTGCAATCGGACGAATTTGTCTGGCATCGGTACCGAATCAGGGCGCACTTGTGGAAGAGGGCAATTGTTATTATTCCGCAGTGAACAACACCGGAGAAATTACTTACAGTGCAGCCGGCGAAGGCGTCACCGGACAGTTGACCGCAGGCGGTCTGGAAATGTCCAATGTGGATCTTTCAACCGAATTTGCGAACATGATTATCACACAACGCGGTTTTCAGGCCAATTCCCGTATTATTACGGTCGGGGATGAAATGCTGGAAGAGCTCGTCAATATGAAACGATAATAATTAAGAACGGACATTCGGCTGCCGAGAAATCGGCGGTCGGGTTCCATCGAGGTGAGCACAATGATTGAAGTGACCGATCTCAACGGCGTTGCATTTTATTTAAACAACAATCTGATTGAATCGATCCGAACGATTCCGGAAACAAAAGTGACTCTTTCTACGGGGAATTATTACCTGGTTTCGGAAACGCCCAAGGATATTTTGTATAAAATCATTGAATATAATCGAAAAATATTTTCGAATTTGATTATAACAAAAGAACCATAGTATGCATCGAAGGGGATTATGACGGATGGATATTACAACAATTGTCGGGATTCTGGCCGGAGCGGCTCTGGTTGTTTACGGAATCTTGGGCGGCGGAGACCTGAAAGATTTTTACGATCTTGGAAGTATATTAATCACGGTCGGAGGCACGATTGCGACGACTTTCGCATCGTTTCCGCTCAGCACTTTTGCCAAAGTTCCGAAGCACTTTAAAATCATAAATCAGGGGAATAAATACAAGCCTCAGTTTTATATCGACAATATTGTGGAGTTGGCGCAGGAAGCCAGACGAAAAGGGATCCTTGCTTTGGAGGACAAAGTGAAGGACATTCCCGATCCGTTTCTGGTAAACAGCGTGATGCTGATCGTCGATGCAATCGAACCCGAAAAGGCCAGAGAGATACTCGAAAATGAGCTGAACAATCTGGAAGCCCGGCACAGCGAAGCGTGGAAACTGTATGAAAAGGCGGCAGCTTTTTCTCCTGCATTCGGAATGATCGGGACACTCATTGGTTTGGTCAACATGCTCAAGCATCTGGATCTGGAATCGGAAGGCGGAGCCGCTGCTCTCTCGGGAGGGATGTCTACTGCGTTGATTACAACGTTCTACGGTGTTATTATGGCGAACATGATTTTTATGCCGATTGCGAACAAACTTCGAATGAAGCATGATGAAGAAATGATGAACAAGGAAATCGTGGTGGAAGGTGTTTTGGCGATTCAGGCAGGTGAAAATCCGAATCATATCAAAGAACGACTGTCCTCCTATCTGAACAGCAGCAAACGCGGAGGGGAAACAACATCAGGTGGGGGCGATGCAGCTGAAAAGAAAGCGCCAAAAGAGAAAAAGAATAAAAAATAGCGAGATTTCGTTTGGAATTCAGACCTAGTTGGAGAGAGTAGCGATGAGCAGAAAAAAGAAACAAGCGGACGAGCCGGGCGGGTCGAATTGGATGGATACATACGGAGATTTGGTGACATTGTTGCTGACATTTTTCGTTATGTTGTTCTCGATGTCGACCATGGATAAGCAAAAATGGCAGTCGCTGGCTTCAGCTTTATCGAGTGATACGACACCTTCTGTCGTTGATAATTTTGCCGATAACCAAACAGTCAATCAAGATCAGGGCGTTGGTGCGGCAGGCGCATCGGCAACAGGAAGCGACACTACAGTGACCCAATTCAGCGACCTTTACAATGCGATCAGTCAATACATTGCGGAAAACGGATTGAGCGAAACTGTACATGTGTATGACGGCGACGGATATACTTTTATCACCTTTCAGAACAGCATCTTTTTTGACGGAGACAGTTCTGTTCTGAAAAGCGGAGGAAAAGACATGCTTGATTTCCTTTGCGGGGGATTTGCTCCGATATCGGACGAAATAGGCGAAGTGCGCGTTATGGGACACACTGCACAAACATGGGAAGACGTGCAGCAGATAGAATCTGCAATCATTTTTGACAGACAGCTGTCCGTTGACCGAGCGACGCAGGTGGTTTTATATATGCAATTCGAAAAAGTCATCGATCCGAGCAAATTTGTCGCCGAAGGGTACGGGCAATACAGACCGGTGGTAGCGCACGACGGAACCGAAGCAACCAGAATTAAAAATCGGCGTGTTGAGATATATATCGTGGAAAAAGGTGCTGACGAATTGTCTCTGGGTGAAATATACGACCAGATCAATTCAACGGACAGTACCGGTAAATGACAGATGCTGATTCATCGATTAAGGAAAGGGTAAAGGATAATGGCAGAAGTACTTTCGCAGCAACAAATCGACGAACTGCTCGGCAACCTGCTCAGCGGAGATGTCGATCTGGATGAGATCAAGGAACAAAACGGCAAAACAAAAGTAAAAGAATACGATTTTCGTTCGCCGAAGAAATTCACCCGTGAACAGATCAAGCTGCTTGGAAGCATTCACGAGAATTTTGCAAAATTGTCGGCATCCCAGTTCTCAAGTTTGCTGCGCCTGAATTTTGAAATGGAAGTGCTTCAAACGGAAGAGCAGCAGTTTTATGAATTCAACAACGCACTTGACGATTCCGTGCTGATGGGGTTCATTGATTTGCAGAAAGAAGAAGCGGACGAGGATCGCCAACAGATCATCATTGAGGTGGCAAGACCGATCTCTTTCTTCGTTATCGACAGACTCCTCGGCGGTATCGGAAGCCATGCGGACACGGTTGCTGCCATTGATCGCGGTTATACGGACATCGAGCTGTCTTTGATGAAATATTTTTTCAAACAAATGGTGACGATCATACAACATGCATGGTCCAACTATTTTGCAGTCGATCCGGCGCTGAACTATATTGAAACAAACTCGCGTATGATCCAGTCGATTCCTCCGGATGAAACGGTTGTGATTGTGGTTATGGAGGCAACGATTGAAGATTTGGTCGGAACAATCAATATTTGTCTGCCGAAGACGACGCTGGATATTATCTTCAAAGCTTTTGAGTCAAAGTTCGCAAAACCGGTCAAACTGAGTGCTATGGGCGACAAAAAGAGTGAACTGCGAAGAAAAGCGATTATGGAAAACTTAAATGATTCGCCGCTTCAAATGAAAGGGATACTGGGAAAAACAGAAATCACCCTGCAGGAACTGCTGAACCTTGAAGTCGGTGATGTGATACCACTCACAACATCAACCGAAAACAACCAGGTGCTTGTGAATATAGAGAATATTCCATGGTTTCACGGTGCATTTGGAACAAAGAACAATAAATACGCAATTAAGATTATTGATCAATATTAGAAAGGAGGAATCACAATGGATGAGATGCAAGGAAAAGAACTGTCGGCAATGGAGATTGATGCAATCGGTGAGATAATGAATATCAGTCTCGGTTCCTCCGTCACATCAATTTCCACCATGCTCGATAAACGTGTGAATATCACGACGCCGAGCGTAAAGGTAACGACTGTGGATCAGTTTGAATTTACTTCTTACGAACCCGCAATCGGTGTGGAAATCAATTATATTGAAGGATTGACCGGCTCGAACGTCATGATTCTGAAAGAATCCGACATAAAGGTAATTGTGGGACTTTTGCTGGGTATTGATTATTCTCAGGAAGAATTCGTGATGGACGAAATGAACACAAGTGCTGTTTGCGAAGTGATGAACCAGATGATGGGTGCTTCGGCAACAGCATTGACGCAATTCCTTGGCTTCAGTGTAAATATTTCGACACCGACGTCATTGCCGATTGAAGGCAATAATGATTTCAAAGAAAGATATTTCAGTGGTTACGGCACGATTGTAACGATCAGTTTTCATTTGATTGTGGAAGATTTGATTAACAGCGAATTCATAAGCGTTGTCAATATCGATTTTGCACACGAACTGGTCAGCCGATTTATGAAAGGGAATTCCGATCAATCGCATTCTGCCGCTCCGAAGCCGGCAAATGCAGCGCCAACTCCGGAACCGCCTGCGCAAGCTGCACCCAAACCGGAACCTGCGGCTGCGCCGACACCGTCTCCCGCTCCTGTGAAGACGATATCTGCAGAAAAACCGGACATGTCGACGCACGAGGTGGCGCAGCCTGATTTAAAGAATTTTGCAGAAGAATCGCAGTCCCCATTGTCAGCGGGTCAAAGCAACAATTTAAATTTGATCTTGTCTGTACCATTACAGATTACAGTGGAAATCGGACGAAGCAAGCGCAAGATCAAGGAAATTCTCGAAATGACACCGGGTACGATCATCGAGCTCAACAAACAGGCGGGTTCCCAAGTTGACATTTTTGTGAATAACAAAGTTGTTGCACGGGGCGATGTGGTCATCGTAGATGATTATTACGGTGTTCGGGTGACGGATGTACTGAGTGATGAAGAAATTATCAATATATTGTAATTTTGATATAGCATGAAAACCAAAGAAAGCATTAAGGAGGAAACAGACAAATTATGGGTAAAAAAATTATGCTGGTTGACGATGCTGCATTTATGCGGATGATGATTAAGAATACGCTGTTGCAGAACGGGTATGAAGAGATTATCGAGGCCTCGAACGGGGACGAAGCGATTGCAGCCTACAAAACTGAAAATCCGGATCTCACCATACTGGACATTACAATGCCGGTAAAAAACGGACTTGAGACACTCAAGGAGCTCAAAGAATTCGACAGTAATGCAAAGATCGTCATGTGTTCTGCAATGGGACAGGAAAACATGGTGGTAGAAGCACTGAAGCTCGGTGCGCAGGACTTCATCGTCAAACCGTTCAAACCCGACAGAATCATGAAGACAGTTACAAGCATCTTGGGCTGATTACGGCAATACGATTTAACAGTGAGGACACAAAATGAATTTTTTCACGGATATTTTGCCGATGCTGCTTGCTTTGGCGGCGATCGTGTTGGTTATGTACCTGAGCTTTGTATTCACGAAGTATATCGGCAAAAAGATCAATACGCATTCCCGTCTGAATAACATCAAAGTGATCGAACAGGTTGCGCTTGGACAGGACAAAGCACTTTTGATTGCTGAAATCTGCGGCGGTTTCTATCTGATCGGCGCATCTGCCCAAAATATTGAGATATTAAAAGAACTTGATCATGTCAATCTGGAAACGGAAGACAATCCGATGAAAGTTGATTTTGCACAGATCCTGAACAATGTCATGAAGACAAAAAAGAAACAGACCGAGGATAATCATGAAGGCACCGAAGGCGAAAAATAAAATCGAGTTGGCTTACGCGTTGATCTTGGGTGTGTTGATACTGGTAATGCCGCATACTGTTTATGCCGGAACTGATGTAAATGTGACGGTAAACGGCGGCAGCGATACACTTGAAATACTTTTTACGCTGACGATTCTGATGTTGCTGCCGTCGATTGTTATCATGATGACGAGTTTTACTCGTATTGTGATCGTACTTTCGTTTCTGCGCAATGCACTGGGGCTGCAACAAACACCACCGAATCAGGTTTTAATCGGAATCTCACTGTTTCTGACTCTGTTCATTATGTATCCTGTGATATCAGAGATCAATACCGATGCTTACGAACCCTATCAGGCAGGACAGATTACACAACAGCAGTTTATTGATACCGCAACTGTTCCTATGAGAGAGTTCATGCTCAAACAAACCAAATCGTCCGACCTGGACATGTTCATCTCTTTGGCAAATATTGATACTGTCGATGATGTGTCCAATTTACCGATGTATGTGGTGGTACCGTCTTTTATTACGAGTGAGCTGAAACGCGCATTCATTATCGGATTTTTGCTGTATATTCCTTTTTTGATTATCGACATGATTGTATCCAGTACACTGATGTCGATGGGAATGATCATGCTGCCTCCGGCGATGATATCGCTGCCGTTTAAGCTGCTGTTGTTTGTACTGGTTGACGGATGGGCGTTACTGTTTAAAACATTGATTGCTTCTTTTAATTTCTGAAGAAGCGTGCAAGAGGAATTGTATGGATATATCATCAATCACTGACATCATGCAGGCGACCTTTGTCGTAATAATAAAGCTTGCTGCTCCGATTTTGCTTGTCAGTCTGGTTATCGGACTGATTATTTCGATTTTTCAGGCGGCAACGCAAATTCATGAACAAACGTTGACCTTTGTGCCGAAACTGATTGCAATCGGGATCATTCTTATGGTTATGGGACCGTGGATGATAGAGGTACTTTCGGATTATACAAAATATATTTTTGATCAAATCGTTACATTGGTATAGGGACAGCGATGAGTCTGGATTATAATTTTACGGCATTGTTACTGATCATTATGAGACTTTCCGGCTGTATCCTGCTGAATCCGATATTCGGAAGAAAAAGCATTCCGATTATTTTCAGGATGGGGTTAATTCTATTTATCAGCTACTTTGTATACAAGGCAATTCCGATGCAGACCATCGTAATCAATTCTCTTCCCGTCTTGATGGTGTCACTTGCAAAAGAATTCGCTATGGGATACTTCTTTGGATTTATTATTCAGATGTTTGTATCGGTGATTATGATTGCCGGGGAAATGATCGATATGCAGATGGGAATATCGATGTCAAAAATCTATGATCCGCAGAGTAATGTTTCGATGGCAATGAGTGCATCGTTTCTCAACATTATGTTCATGTTGATTTTCTTTGCAGTCAACGGACACTTGACATTGATTCGGATTTTTTGTTTCTCGTTCGGAGTGGTACCGCTTGGTGATATTACTGTCAGCGTAGAATTGTTCAACCAGCTTGCGGGTATGCTCAGCTATATACTTATTTACGCGGTGAAACTATCAATGCCGATTTTGGCAGCTGAGCTGATCACCGAAGTGGGTGTTGGGATTATCATGAAAGCAGTACCGCAGATTAATGTATTCATCGTAAATTTACAAGTGAAAGTACTGCTGGGGTTCATCGTTATGCTGATACTGGTTGCACCGTTCGCATCATTTTTAGAGCGGATGATTTTACTGATGTTTGAAAAAATGGATATTATATTTCAGTTCGTATCATAAGAATTGAGATGAAAAAATGATTTCGGAGGAACGGTTTGAGCAGCGGCGCTGAAGGCAAGACCGAAAAAGCCACCCCTAAGAAGCGGCGTGACGAGCGGAAAAAGGGGAATATTTTTCAAAGCAGGGATATCGTCAACGTCGTTTCTGTATTGGCAATCTTCTTTACAATGAAATTAATCCTCCCTTTTATCTTCAGTTATCTCGAAAATATGCTGCTGAAATATATGGGATGGATTAAATATACAGATGTGATGAGTGAATCGTTTTCGATGGATTTGCTCCGTGACGGAGTGATTACACTTCTTTTGCTGGCAGGACCGATTATGCTGGTTGCTATGGCGGTTGGCATCATTGCAAGCGGCGTACAAACAAAATTCACCTTCTCAAAAGAGCATCTGAAGCTGAAATTGAGCAAACTGAATCCATTTGCCGGTATCAAACGGATGTTTTCGATACGCTCGACGGTCGAATTGATCAAGTCGCTTTTGAAGGTTACCGTGATCAGTTATGTACTTTACAGCGGAATACGCGGTATTATTACACAGTTTTCGATGTTGCTTTCTGTCAGTGTGTTGTCCGGAGTCTCTTTTATTCTCAATTCGATTTTTGATATTGTTTTGAAAGTAACCTTGGTGTTTGCCGTGATCGCATTTTTTGACTATCTGTATCAATGGTGGGAATACGAAAAAAGCATCAGGATGTCCAAGCAAGATATGAAAGAAGAGTACAAACATACGGAAGGCGATCCGCAAATCAAGGGTAAAATCAGAGAACGCCAGCGACAGATGGCAATGCGTCGCATGATGCAGAATGTACCGAGTGCAGATGTGATCATCAAAAACCCAACGCATTTTGCGGTGGCTTTGAAATATGAATCAGGCAAGAATCGTGCCCCGGTTGTTGTGGCAAAAGGACAAGATTTTACTGCATTGAAAATATTGCAGATAGCCGAGCAGTATCGGATTCCGACCAAAGAAGACAAAACATTGGCCAGAGCGCTGTATCATACAGTGGAGATCGATAAGGAAATCCCGTCCGAGTTCTATGCGGCAATGGCAGAAATTCTGGCATGGGTGTTCACGCTGAAAAAACAAAAAGGAGGTACACAGAGGGTTTGAAAGCAATACTGAACAATCTCGTTGCGGTATTTGTCATACTGATACTTGCGCTGATCATCATACCTCTGCCGACCTTCCTGCTTGATATGATGTTTACAATCAACCTTGCGATGTCTTTGATTATTCTTCTGACAACGATGTATATCAAAGAACCGCTGCAATTTTCGATTTTTCCATCCATGTTGCTGATTACGACATTATTCCGTTTAGGCTTAAATGTTTCTTCGACAAGACTGATTCTTTCGAATGGTGGAAATGCCGGTAAAGTAATCGAAACGTTCGGGAACTTTGTTTTAAAAGGCAACATCGTCGTCGGGTTTATCGTTTTTATCATTATCGTTCTGGTGAATTTTATCGTTATCACAAAAGGTACGGAACGCGTCGCTGAAGTATCGGCGAGATTTACGCTTGATGCGATGCCCGGAAAACAGATGGCAATTGATGCGGATCTGAATTCCGGATTGATTTCGGAAGAAGCGGCAAGGGAACGCCGTTATAAAATTCAAAAAGAAGCTGACTTTTATGGGTCGATGGATGGTGCCACCAAGCTCGTTAAAGGCGACGCGATCATGTCGATTATCATTCTGTTTATCAACTTTATCGCAGGAACCATCATCGGCATTGTCCAGAGCGGACAATCATTTACGGAAGTACTCAACATCTATTCGATCGCGACCGTCGGTGACGGACTGGTTTCCCAGCTGCCCGCACTTTTGATCTCCACTGCGACAGGGATGATTGTGACAAGAGCAGCGTCTGACGCGAGCTTAAACGTGGATGTCAGCAGACAATTTTTTTCTCAGCCGATCGTGCTGTCCATATCCGGATTTGTTCTGCTTGCGATGTGCCTGATTCCGGGAGCACCAAAACTGCAATTTTTGCTTTTGGGCGGATTATTGATTTTCCTCGGATCCAGACTGCAGAAAACAACAAAAGAGGTGCAGGTTCAACAAGCGATGGCTT
>CAYUFL010000031.1:14919-25286 GCA_964444065.1 uncultured Lachnospiraceae bacterium | reverse complement strand
ACAGTCTGTGCAAGGTGTTTGGAGCCGTGTGTAACGGAAGTTTGTCTTGATCTTGAAGATGATGTGCTACACGAAGATGTGCTTGAAGCATACGGTGCGGACTTTGATATCAAAGAATTGGTGAGGGATCAGATTATACTCAATATGCCGCTGAGAGTATTATGCAGCGAAGAATGCAAAGGACTCTGCAGCATATGCGGATGCAACCTAAACAATCAAACGTGCGATTGCATGAGCGAACAATACAGCAATTCTCAGTTTGCAGCATTGCAAGATTGGCAAAGCAAATCCGGGAAAGAGTAGGAGGTGTTATACATGGCAGTACCAAAGAGAAAAACGTCGAAATCCAGAAGAGATAAACGCAGAGCGAACTATAAACTCGAAGCGCCGGCACAATCCGTTTGTCCGGAATGCGGCGAAATCAAATTACCGCATAGAGTATGTCTCAATTGCGGCACATACAAAGGAAAAACAGTATTAGCAGTTGATGCTGACAAATAGAAAGAAATAAATGGTTACTAAATCGGCTGCGAGATAGTAACCATTTTCTTTTTTTATAAAGGAAAAAGAAAATGAGGTTGTTATGACGATTTATGTTGATGTGATGGGCGGAGATCATGCTCCGTTGGAAACAGTTAAAGGTGCATATTTGGCAGCACAGGAATTCGGGGTTGCACTCACGCTTGTAGGACAAGTTGATGTGATTTCGGATATTATGAAGAAAGAAAAACTGTCCTCGGATAAAATCAGCTTATTAAATGCAGAAGAAATTGTGACCATGGACGAGGAACCTGCTGCCGCCGTCAGGAAGAAAAAAGATTCCTCTGTTGTTGTGAGTGCACTCAAAGTAAAAGAAGATTCCGGTTCTGTATTTGTTTCTGCAGGAAGCACAGGGGCTGTTCTGTCTGCGGCGCTGCTGTATACCGGTCGGATCAAAGGAGTTCAGCGACCCGCATTGTGTACCCTGCTGCCCGGTAAAATGCCGGTGCTTTTAATCGATAACGGAGCAAATGCGGAGTGTAAAGCTGAATATTTGGTACAGTTTGCCGTGATGGGTTCGGCATATATGCAGGCTGTCCTGGGTATCGAAAATCCGCGTGTAGCACTGGTTAATATCGGAGCCGAAGAAATTAAGGGGACTCCCCTGTATAAAGAAACCCATCAGCTTTTAAAAGACACGAACGTCAATTTTGTCGGCAATTTGGAACCGAAAGAACTGTTGGAGGGAGTTGCTGATGTCGTCGTATGTGACGGATTTACGGGCAATATCATTTTGAAAACGCTTGAGGGCAGTTTCCATTATACGTTTGGTTTGCTGAAGAAAATTTTTATGGGAAATACAATGACGAAATTAGCTGCAGTGATACTGAAAAAGGATCTTTACGGTATCAAGAAAAGAATGGATCCGTCCACAACGGGCGGTGTTCCTTTGCTCGGAATTAATGGCGGTGTGATCAAAGCGCACGGAAGCAGTGATGCGGTTGCCTTTAAAAATGCGATCGGTCAGGCGATTAAATTTCAGCAGAATAATGTTGTCGGTAAAATTACAAAAATGTTGTAATAAAGATTGATTCTGTGATATAAATAATATGAACTTATTTTAACATAATTCAGGAGGAACTATGGTTTTTGAAAAAATCAAAGATATGATCGCTGCGCAATTGGAAATCGATGCGGAAAAGATTACGATGGAGTCCTATTTCGTGGATGATCTCGGAGCGGATTCGCTGGATGTCATGGAGTTGATTATGGCTTTTGAGAGTGAATTTGATATGGAAGTCAATGAAGAAAGCTTGGAAAGTATCAAGCAAGTAAAGGATATTGTAGAATATTTCGAAAAAAACTGATTTTAAGGGCTGAATAAGCCCTTAATTTAATTTGATCGTGAAGGAAGTGATCATTTGAAACTGAGCGAACTGGAGGAATTGATCGATTATCAATTCAAAGACAAAAATCTGCTCAGAACGGCGATGACCCACAGCTCAGCCGTAAATGAGCAGAAGACAGCGAGTAATCAAAGATTGGAATTTTTGGGGGATGCGGTACTGCAGTTGAGTATCAGCAATCATATATACCGTTTGCTGAAGGAAGAAAATGAAGGGGTGCTTTCGAAACTGCGATCTTTGATTGTTTGCTCAGACTCTTTGTATAAAGCAGCTGTAACGATACAGCTGAGTGAATTTCTGATCCTTGGAAAGGGAGAAGAAATCAGCGGAGGACGGGGCAAAAAAAATATTGTTGCAGATGCAATGGAAGCATTGATCGGAGCAGTATATCTCGATGGTGGGTATAAATACGCGGACGTATTTGTGCAAAGACTGTTGGGCGAAATTATTGATACTGCGCGCAACGGACAGCTGCAATATGACTACAAAACAACATTGCAGGAGTACGTACAATCGCAGAATCTCGGAGAACTCGGATACGAGTTGGTAAAAATAAGCGGACCTGAGCATGCGCAGATATTTACATCACGCGTACGTATCGGTGACGACAAATATGCAGGCGCAAAAGGACAAAACAGAAAGCAGTCAGAGCAGAATGCAGCAGAGCTTGTGCTGCGCAAATGGAAAGTAATTGAATGAGGTGATGAGTTGATTCTCAAACGCATCGAAATATATGGGTTTAAATCATTCGGAAAAAAAACAGAAATTAATTTCAATGAACCGATTACCGGAGTGGTCGGTCCGAACGGCAGCGGGAAAAGCAACATCGTAGATGCAATCAGATGGGTGCTTGGCGAACAGCGTGTAAAATCATTGCGCGGTTCGAAAATGGAAGATGTCATTTTTTCCGGTACACAAGAGAAGAAAGCATTGGGATATGCGCAGGTTGTCTTATATTTGGACAACAGCAAGTCAATGTTTTCGACAGATTATGATGAGATCAGTGTAACAAGACGCTTGTTTCGTTCGGGCGAAAGCGAATATTACATCAATAAAGTACTGTGCAGACTCAAAGATGTGCAGGAAATGTTTATGGATACAGGGCTCGGACGGGAAGGTTATTCCATTGTCGGACAAGGGCAGATCGAATCGATTGTCAATTCTTCGCCTCTCGAACGAAAATTACTGATTGAAGAAGCTGCCGGGATTGTGAAGTACAAGGTTCGCAAACAGGAAGCGGAACGCAAACTGGAACGGGCGCAGAATAATTTGTTTCGTATCAGCGATATTATTACAGAGTTGGAAGGCAGAGTTCCTGTCCTGAAACGTCAGTCGGAAAAGGCAGAAAAATTCATCACATATAAGAATGAATTGAAAGACATTGAAATCAATCTGTTTGTTCATCGTATGGAAAAATTAAATGCACAGGCAGGGAAATTTTATACCGACCGAGATACAGTGAATACAAGTCTCGAAGAATTGGATGCACAAATCAAAGAACTTGATTCTCGTTATCAGGTACTAAAATCGCAAGTGAATGCCTCGGATGATGAACTCAACGACATCAATGAAAAAATCCATACGTTGTTGACCAATTTCGAGAACTCAAAAACAGAGATCTCTGTTGCCAAAAGCAAAGTAGAAACCAGCGAAACAAATATTTTCGATACAAGTCGGGATATCGGTGAAATCAAGAAAGAAATCGAGAACCTTAATCAAATGAAAGAGGACATTCTTGGTTCGCTCACTGACGCGAAAATTGCATATGAACAATCAAAAATTTCGTATGATTCACAGAAAAAAGCTGCTGATGAAATGGCTGATAAATACAGACAAGGTGATCAGCTGGTGGATAAAATGCGTGGGCAGATTACACAGCTTGAACATTCACTTGATGCCAAGCAGCAATTAATTCTTGATCTGCGTGCAAAAATCGAGAACAGTGCATATATTGTCACGCAATTGGAAGAAGAAATTCTTGCAGCGCAGCAAGAACATGCGGTATTGCTCGATGAAATCAATCAAAAAGATGAAACAATCGAAGAAATGAATCGGGTGAAAACGCTTCTGAATGAAAAATCGCTCGTTCGAATCAAGACCTCTGAAGCGTATGACAACTATAAAGAACAATTATCGCAGCTCTTCACCAGACTGCAGACTGATGAATCACGTCTTAAACTGCTGCAAGGCTACGAAAACAGTATGCAGGGGTATCGCTATGGTGTGCGAAGGCTGATGCAGTACAGGCAAAATGATGCGGCGATGCAGGATCTCGTATATGGCACGGTCGGCGAATTAATCACTACCGATTCAAAATACACCGAAGCAATTGCAAAGGCGCTGGGCGGGGCTTTGGAATATGTTGTTGTGGAGAATGAAGAGACCGCTACGAAGTGTATTCGATTGCTGAAAGAGAACAAATGGGGACGGGTTACATTCTTGCCGCGCTCGGTTATTCAGTCGAACGGACGCGCAGATGATGCCGCAGCAAAGCAAATGCAGGGTTTTCTTTCTGTTGCCAGCGATCTCGTGAAATGTGATGAACCGTACCGACAGATTATTGAGAATCTGTTGGGCAGAGTGCTCGTTGTGGATGGGATCGATCATGCAGTTGCAATCGCGAATAAAACAAATCATCGAATCAAGCTGGTCACTCTGGAAGGCGAAGTGTTTATGCCCGGAGGAGCACTCGTCGGCGGCAAAACAAAAGACGAAGATGAAGGCGTTCTGAAGCGCAAAAATGAAATGGAAAAATTGACCGCTGCACTGCTTGAGCTGAAGAAAGACTATGACGCAAAACTGGCTGAAAAAGAATCCTATCAGACAAAGATTCAATCCGCGCAGGACGACTTTAATGTAATTCAGATCCAATATGATGAATTAAGACAGCAGAACGCGGCAAAACTCGAGCAGATCAAGATGAAAAAACAGCAGGCAGAGAAGCTGGATAGTATCATTCAGTCCAGTCATACACGTATGGAATCGATCAAAATGAAAACGGTACGCGATAAACAGGATCAAATGCTTGCCGAAAAAGACAGCGAAAAATTGCAGGAAACTCTGATCGCTGCCAGGCAGGAATTGACAAATTATTCTTCCGGGGCTTATAAAGAAGACCTGGTGGAAGTATCCAACCTGCGCAATCAGGCTGAAATTGAATTGCTTAAGGTAAAAGAAACTGTCACACAATGGCAGGATCGTCTTTTGAATATCGATGAAAAGCAAGAGGGTCTGCAAGTGCAGAAACGATTAAAGGAAGAATTAATTGATCGTTTGCAGGAAGACATCACACAGCTTCGCCAGCAAATCGAGTATTACACGGAAATTGATCGTGATTATGACGGAACCAGGAAAGAACTGGACGAGCGCTATGCACGCTTGATGGAGAACAAGAAGAAGACAAACGAACATTATATTGCCGTCAATGATAAGATTATTGCTTACAATAAAGAGCGAATCGTTGTTGCAGAACAACTCAGTAAAATTGATGTTTCTGTCAGTAAAATCGAGTCCGAAATCGAGCATCTGCAAATCGGAATGATGGAAGACTATGCATTGACGTATGCGTCGGCGCTCGAATTTAAGAAAGAACTCAAAGATTATACGCAGAGCGCCGCGCATGTCGCTGAATTAAAAGAGAGTATCCGCAAACTTGGGAATATCAATGTGGAAGCATTGGAAGAGTATAAAGAAGTCAAAGAGCGTTTTGATACCATGTGTGCACAGCGTGACGATTTGATTTCTGCAAAAGAGGAATTGATTAAAATCATTAAAGATATTTCCGTCAGCATGGTGCATCAGTTTATGCAGCAATTCGATCTGATTCAGAAAGAATTCAATGATGTATTTGCAATCCTTTTCGATGGCGGTGAGGCCAGATTGATTCTGACCGATCCCGAAAATGTCATGGAAAGCGGCATTGACATTATCGCGCAGCCTCCCAAAACGAAGCTGAAAAATATTGCAGCACTTTCCGGCGGTGAAAAATCAATGACAGCAGTTTCGCTGATATTTGCGATTCTCAAAATCAAACCTTCCCCTTTCTGCGTCTTGGATGAAATTGATGCGGCACTGGATGACGCAAATGCAATGCGTTTCTGTGAATATCTGATGTCGATCAAACACGACAATCAATTTGTTATTATCACACACAAAAAGAAAACCATGGAAATTGTTGATGTCCTTTACGGCGCATCCATGGGAAAAGACGGAATTACGCAGGTCTTTTCGGTGAAAATGAGCCAGATCGGTGAACGTGGAGAAGTGTATGCAGGATAACATAGGAAAAGGATTTTCCAAAACAAAAAAAACGCTTTCAGACAGAATCAGAAGTATTTTCGTCGGAAAGCTTGATGAGAACATTTATGAAGAACTTGTGGAATGTCTTGTACTCAGCGATGTTCCGTATCTGACGGCAGAGCAGATTATCGAAGACGCAAAAGGGAATTTGTCAAAATCGGGGAAGGATGACATTGATTCGGTAAAAGAAGAAGTAAGAAAAAGTGCGCTGCGTCTTATTTCACAAGCAAAGCCGTTCAGCCAAATGGAATTTCCCGCTCTGGTTCTGGTCAGCGGTGTCAATGGCGCTGGGAAAACGACAACCATCGCGAAGCTTGCAAATCTGTATAAAATGCAGGGGAAGTCAGTGCTTTTGGCTGCGGCCGATACGTTTCGGGCAGCAGCAAGCGAACAGTTGAATATATGGGCGGATCGACTGAATGTTCCGATCATAAAAAGTACAGAAGGACAGGATGCATCCAGTGTCGTATATGATGCGATTCAGTCCGCGCATGCGCGCAGCTATGATCTTGTATTATGCGATACGGCAGGTCGTTTACAGAATAAAAAAAATCTGATGCAGGAACTGGAGAAAATTTACCGGGTCTGCGAGAAAAATAAAGGCGAACTGCATCTGTACACCGTTCTTGTTCTGGATGCAATGTCCGGACAAAACTCGATCAGTCAGCTGCGCAGTTTTTCCGAAGTGTCCAAACCCGATGGGATTGTGCTCACGAAAACGGACGGTTCCGCAAAGGGTGGTGTCCTGCTTGGTATTGCAACCGAAACAGATACGCCGATTTGGTATGTCGGCACAGGGGAAGGTCTTGGTGATATTGCTGAATTTGAAGCAGAGGCTTATATTAACGCAATTCTCTGACCAATAATTTTCCGGACTCGGAGAGAAAAAATTGAACAAATGCATCATGTTTTTTCAACAAAATATGAAAATGATTCTGTTATTTGTCGTTTGTGCAACGGTAAATTATCTGTCTTTGCTGCAGCTTGCTTCCGAACGTTCGGATTTGAGCGGCAGTTTTTTCTTTGTTTTGATTGCACTGATAGAATTTGCGGTCGAAACTGCATTGTTTATCATTATTCAGCGCACCCTAAAAAAAGAGGTTGCTTTGGAAAAACTCTTTCTGCGTATTATGATTCCGATGGGGCTTATTTTTATGCTTGTGCTTCCGATCGGCCGCGTACCGGATGAAGACAAACATTTTTATCGTGCGTATGAAATTTCAGAAGGGCACTTTTTGTCGGATAAAAATGAGGACGGGGTAGGGGGCAGATTTTTGCCTGAAGATGTAACGATGATATTCAGTGGGAGTGATGATTGCATCACGTATGATCAGGAAATTGCATTCTTACAGATAGATACATCCGATACAAAAGTATTTGTCCAATATCCGACATCGGCATTGTATTGCTTTGTCGCCTATATTCCTCAAGCGATGGGAATTGCGTTGGGAAGGCTGCTAAATCTGCCGACACTGTTGATCGCTTATTTTGGCAGGCTGTTTAATTTTGCTTTTTTTGTAGTGGGTATTTATTATGCGATCAAACTGATACCTCATAAAAAAGCATCACTGATTATGATCTGTTTATTGCCGATGATGATTCAGGAGGCGGTTTCATTGTCAGCGGATGTCATGACTTCGCTCAGTGCGATTTATATGGTTGCTTACGTTTTGAGAATAAAATATGCATCCAAAGAGCCGATGCATATGAGGAATTATATTGCAATGGGGCTGATTTGCATGGCGCTTGCTTTATGTAAAATTGTCTATTTACCGTTGTGTTTCCTGCTTCTGCTCATACCCAAAGAACGATTTGACGGGATAAAAAAGAAAATGCTTGTGTTGACGATCCTATTTGTATTTGCGATCGGATTTTCGTTGACATGGATTTTCATATCATCCGGGTATTTGATCGAGTTTCAGCAAGGGGTGATGCCGATTGCGCAACTTTCCCTTATTCTTTCGGAACCGCTGCAATATGTACAAGTATTCTTTCATTCCATCTATCAAAATTGCTTATTTTATTTCTCGGGGATCGTCGGTCAGTCGCTATGTTGGTTTGATGTTAATTTATCCTATTGGATCGTATTGCTGTTACCCTTACTTATGGGAGTTGTTGCGGCGAGCGAACTAAAAGAGTTTGTCAGAACATGCGATCGAGTATGGGTAATTCTGTCAGTCGGAGTAACCGTTATTTTGATTTTCACAGCATTGTATCTTCAATGGACCGCATACGGAGCGGATGTGATCTCCGGGGTGCAGGGACGGTATTTTATCCCTTTGCTTTTGCCCGTATTATGTTTGGTTGGGTACAAAAAGAAAAGATCGAATGCCGGAATATTGCAATATATTCTGCCGATTGCGGTCTCTGTCGATCTTTATGCTGCCTCGGTTTTACTGTTTGCACACCTATAAAAAAAGCATCGCATTCAAATGCGATACTTTTTGTTTTTAAAATAATCAGTACTATTAATAAGATTTATTTTTTCTTTCGCCATATTTTTTGGGTCTGTCAGAATATTTATCCGATCCGGAATCGGGAGATCTTCTTGTTGAACCCGTTTTGGCATAAGTGCTCGTGCGATGGCTTTTGGTCTGTTGTCCTTGATATTTTCTTTTCGGAGCCGTCGATGAAGAAGAGATCCCCTTTTCCATAACAGAGAATTGTACACGCTGATTTTTAATCTTCGAATTCTGCATGGTATCCATGACGCGCTGCGCATCTTCTTCCAGCATTTCAATGGTGGTGAAATCAGTGAAAATATCGATTTTGCCGATACATTTTGAGGACATACCTGTAGCTTCCACGATTGCGCCCACAATGAAATTCGGTGCAATGCCTACATTTCTGCCGATATTTACTTTCAGCTTTGTACGCGAACCGGTTGAAAGATTTGATCCGAAACGTTCCGATCTGCTTTGTGTCGTGCGCTCTTTCGGCACAACTACCTCTTTGACTTCCGGAAGAATCGTTTTGTCTTTATCGATCAGCATGCTGAGCAGTACTGCTGCAATATCTCTTTCCTGCGCACCCGTCTCAACAAGACGGTCAATGATTGCGTATTGATTTACGCAGCTTTGATCATTTATTTTATCCAAAATTTTTGTTGTAAATTGCTCTTGATTGCTTTTTTTGATCTCTTCGGCATTCGGAAGAAACTCTTCCGAAACGACAGCTTTTGTCATGCGTTGGATGTCCATCATTTTTCGAAGCTGGATTTTGTTGCCGATTAATGTGTAAGCGGCACCTTCTTTTCCTGCCCGACCGGTTCTGCCGATTCGGTGGATGTAATATTCGGTTTCCTGTGGAATATCGAAGTTATAAACAGCATCAATATCGGTGACGTCAATACCGCGAGCCGCAACATCCGTGGCAATCAATATTTCAATTTTTCCGCTTTTGTAGTCTTGCATTACTTTATTTCGCTGACTTTGTTTCATATCTCCGTGCAGTCCGATACATTTATATCCATCATCGCAGAGACGTTCTACCAAATCATCGACCATCATTTTCGTGTTACAGAATATAAGTGAGCGGTTCGGCTTCTGCATACTGATGAGGAGCTTAAGCGCATCTGCTTTCTTGTTTTGCGGAATAATATAATATGCCTGCTTGATTTTCGGAACTGTGCGCTGTTCATTCTGCACGGTAACCAGCACGGGATCGTTTTGGAATTCTTCCGTAATTTTCATGATTGCAGGTGGCATTGTCGCAGAAAATAAAACAGTCTGTCGTTCTTCCGGAGATTCTGAAAGGATCAATTTAATGTCATCGTAAAATCCCATATTCAGCATTTCATCCGCTTCGTCCAGAATAACCATTTTGAGTTTTTCCAGTTTCAGCGTCTTGCGGCGCATATGATCCATGATTCTGCCTGGGGTGCCGACAACAATGTTAGCACTTTTCAGCTGTCTGATTTGGAGCTCCATCGATTGCCCGCCGTAGACCGTTGCAATCGAGACATTTGATTTATATTTTGCATATTTTTTCAATTCTTCACTGATCTGTACAGCCAGTTCTCTGGTGGGTGCAAGAATAAGGATGCGAGGTCTGTTTGTGGGCAGTTCCCAGGTCATTTCAACGGCAGGAATCCCGAACGCGGCAGTCTTGCCTGTACCGGTATTCGATCGCCCGATCACGTCCTTGCCTTCCAGAATATATGGGATCGCCTGAGATTGTATT
>CAYUFL010000031.1:0-14909 GCA_964444065.1 uncultured Lachnospiraceae bacterium | reverse complement strand
GATAATTGCATACTGTTAAATAAAGTTGGGTGCATGGGTCTCTCTTTCCAAAAAAAGCAAGGATATGTATATCCTTGCCTCGTTTATTAAATATTTGTAACAATTTCACATACCGTTTTATTATAACACAGATTATGTGATTATGCACCATTTTAATGAAAAGAGCATGTTTTTTTTGAATCACAAGTTTAGCCTAGTTCACTTTAATCCAAATAGTAAACATATTTTGTATCGGTTTCGAAAAACATCTCACGATACTCTTCGACATCTTTTTCTCTGTACAGGATCAATCCGTCGATATATTTTTCGTTTTGTTTGAATACGTAAGCGTTTTCGGTCGTATAGCGTCTGTCAACGTAGATCCCGGATTTCGAGAGATAAGAAGTTCGTTCCGGCTGTTTTTCGGCTGCTTGGGTAACGGTTGATTTTTTAATAATCGGCTCGAGACGAGACGTAACATAATGTTTCAGATCATTTTCGCCTATTGCTTGAAAGATGTATTTCTGGGATTCTTCGGCAAATACTTCGGCAGCTTCTGTGCTGCATTTCGGTGCATAGTCGAAAGTATCCATATCTTCCTCCCATAAATATTCGCTGAGCCATGCGGTGCAGAGTGCCTGTGCGGGATCTGAACAGGTTTTTTTTGAAATCATATAAAGATTCGTGCCGCTTCCGAAGCTTGTTTCGTCGAAATAGGTCAGTCGTCTTATTTTTTGGTTCGGTACATCTTGAAAATATGAGCATACTTTTTGCTTGTCAAGAATGTCTGATTTTAACTGTTCAAGATTCATAATTGGTGTCTCCGATTTGATCTGTTTTTATCATTATATAGCATAATGTATTGAATGCAAAGAATGCAGGTGGAAATTATTTTGCCATTGAGTGACTTCTCAACAATAAAAAAACTGCCGCATCTCTGCGACAGTTTAAATGCTTTTGTTACATCATTCCGCCCATTCCGCCCATGCCGCCTGCAGGCATTGCCGGTTCCGGTTTCGGAATTTCTGCTACGCTTGCTTCGGTTGTGAGGAACATGGATGCGACGCTTGCTGCGTTTTGCATCGCGCTTCTTGTTACTTTCGTAGGATCGATGATCCCTGCTTCAAACATGTCAACATATTTGAAGTTCAAAGCATCGAAGCCCAACCCTTTTTTGTCTGTGATGAGTTTTTCGACGATAACGCTGCCTTCGATGCCTGCATTGAAAGCGATCTGGCGGAGAGGTTCTTCAATTGCGCGTCTGATGATCTGTGCACCTGTTCTTTCGTCTCCGTCCAATGTTGCGATGAGTTTGTCAACGGCATCAATTGTCTGGATCAGTGCTGTGCCGCCGCCTGCGACAACGCCTTCTTCTACAGCCGCACGGGTTGCATTGAGAGCATCTTCGATGCGGTATTTTCTTTCTTTCATTTCGGTTTCAGTTGCGGCGCCTACTTTAACGACTGCTACTCCGCCCGAAAGTTTTGCAAGACGTTCCTGCAGTTTTTCTTTATCGTATTCCGATGATGTTTCTTCGATTTCTTTTTTGATCTGTTTCTTTCTGTCTTCAACCAGTGACTGATCCCCTGCACCTTCGACAATAATCGTGTTTTCCTTGTCGATTTTAATGGATCTTGCTCTGCCGCACTTATCAAGAGTCGTGCTTTTCAGTTCCATGCCAAGCTGGTCACTGATCACCGTGCCGCCGGTCAGCATAGCGATATCTTCGAGCATTGCGCGTCTTCTGTCCCCGAATCCGGGTGCTTTGACTGCTACGCATTGGAACACGCCTCTGAGTTTATTGAGCACAAGTGTAGAGAGTGCTTCTCCCTCGATATCTTCTGCGATGATGAGGAGTTTGCCGCCCTGCTGGACAAGCTGTTCCAAAATCGGAAGAATTTCCTGTATATTGGAGATTTTTTTATCGGTAATCAATACATAAACATCTTCGTAGGAAACAACCATTTTTTCAGTGTCTGTTACGAAATATGCCGATAAATATCCTCTGTCAAACTGCATACCTTCCGTGAAGTCCAGTTCGACTTCCATCGTTTTGCCTTCTTCTACTGTGATAACACCGTCTTTGCCTACTTTTTCCATTGCATCCGAAATTAATTTTCCGATGGTTTCGTCATTGGCAGAGATCGATGCAACCTGTGCAATCGAAGTTTTGTCATCAACCAATTTGCTTGATTTTTTCAATTCTGAAACGACCACTTCAGAGGCTTTTTCGATGCCTTTTTTCAGGATCATCGGATTTGCGCCGGCGGTAACATTTTTCATCCCTTCACGGATGATTGCCTGTGCAAGAATGGTTGCTGTCGTAGTACCGTCTCCTGCAACATCATTTGTTTTTGTTGCAACTTCTTTTACAAGTGCCGCGCCCATATTTTCAAAGATATCTTCGAGTTCGATTTCTTTTGCAATTGTGACACCGTCATTCGTGATGATCGGTGAACCGTAGCTTTTTGACAGAACTACATTTCTGCCTCTTGGTCCAAGTGTTACTTTAACTGTATCAGCCAATTTATTTACGCCGATTTCCAAAGATGCTCTGGCTTCCGGTCCGTATTTAATATCTTTTGCCATGTTTATAGATCCTCCTTTATAACAATACTGCTAAGATGTCATTTTGTTTGACGATGAGGTAATCTTCGTCGTCGATTTTGATTTCGGTTCCCGAGTATTTGCTGTAAACGACTGTATCGCCTACTTTTAATTCAAGCGGAACTTTTTTTCCGTCAATGATTTCTCCGGATCCGACAGCAACTACTGTTGCCTGTACCGGTTTTTCTTTTGAACTGTCGGGGAGTACAATCCCGCTTTTTGTTTTTTCATCTGATTCTTTTACCTTTAACACGACTCTATCGCCGAGCGGTTTTAAATTCATGAACCAAACCTCCTTATAATAAATATCAAAATTTATCTTGTTAGCACTCATTCATGTTGAGTGCTAAAAATATTTTACCATATTCTGTTGTAATGTCAATAAAAAATATCGATAAATTATATTAATTTGCTGTATTGATCCCGGGGTATATAATATTCAAATTATCATGAAAATTGTGAAAATTCATATTTACCACTTCTCACTGTGATATAATAAAGGCAAAAATATCTAACGGATGAGGTAAGAAGGATGTTTCGTGCAACAACGATTTTGGCGGTAAAAAAAGACGGAAAAACAGCCATTGGCGGGGATGGACAAGTAACGCTTGGCGAAACGACGGTCATGAAGCATACCGCAGAGAAAGTCAGAACAATATACGGCGGAAAAGTGGGAATCGGATTTGCGGGGAGTGTCGCGGATGCTTTTGAATTATCGGAAAAATTCGAAGCAAAAATAGAACAGTATTCCGGGAATCTTGCAAGAGCGGCAATCGAACTGGCAAAGGATTGGCGAAGCGATCATGCGCTGCGTAAATTGGATGCTCTTCTGATTGCCTGCGATGCGGACAATTTGTTTATTATTTCAGGCGGCGGAGAAGTGATCGAACCGGAAGACAATGTCGCGGCAATCGGCTCAGGCAGTATGTACGCGCTGTCGGCAGCACGGGCACTTGTGCGCTACAGTGAAATGAGCAGCGAGGAAATTGTCAAGAATTCGCTGTTGATCGCTTCAGAGATTTGTGTTTATACAAACGATCACATTAAAGTGATCACGCTGTAAATTTATTAATCAGGAAGGTATATATATGAAAGAACTGACCCCCTCTCAAATTGTAAAAGAGTTGGATAAATATATTATCGGGCAGCAGGAGGCAAAAAAATGTGTTGCAATTGCATTGCGTAATCGCTATCGCAGAAAACTTCTTGCAGAAGAAATGCGTGATGAAATCACCCCGAAAAACATTATTATGATGGGTCCGACCGGCGTCGGGAAAACGGAAATAGCGCGACGTCTTGCCAAATTGCTGGATGCTCCGTTTATAAAGGTGGAAGCAACAAAATTCACGGAAGTCGGGTATGTCGGCAGAGATGTAGAATCTATGATTCGCGATCTGGTCAATACTTCGATCCGTATGGTAAAACAGAGGGAAATTGATAAAGTATCCGAGCGGGTTGAGGATCTCGTCAACGACCGGTTACTCGACTATATCGTTCCGATCAAGAAAAAAGAGGGCGGAAAAACCCCATATGAAATGATTTATGGTGCCGGACAGATTCCGCCCGCACCTGCCGAGCAGCAAAATGCTTCCGAGGATGAGGCGGGTATCGAAACCCTCAGCAAAAGGGAACAGTGCAAAAAACAGCTGATCAACGGTGAATTGGAAGATATGATAATCGAGATTTCGGTTGAAGATGCGCAAAGTATTCCGATAGGGGTCATCGGCGGGGAAGGCAGCGGAGAAGAAATCAGCATGAATGTGAGTAATATGTTGGGTTCTTTGATGCCGAAAAAAAAGAAAAAGAGAAAGACGACCATCGCGCAGGCAAGGGTGATTTTCACCAATGAAGAATCACAGCGATTGCTCGACATGGACGCGATTACGGAGGAAGGTCTGCGCAGTGCGGAACAAGACGGCATTATCTTTTTGGATGAGATCGATAAGATTGTCGGCAGCAGCTATAAATCTTCCGGCCCCGATGTTTCAAGAGAAGGCGTTCAGAGAGATATTCTTCCGATTGTCGAGGGTTGCACGGTGAATACGAAGTATGGTCCGATTAAAACCGATTATATTCTGTTTATCGGCGCAGGTGCTTTTCATATGAGCAAAGTTTCCGATCTGATTCCTGAGCTGCAGGGCAGATTTCCGATTAAAGTTAAACTGAACAGTCTGACGGAAGCCGATTTTCTGAATATCCTGACACAACCGCAGAATGCGATCATCAAGCAGTATCACGAATTGATTAAAACGGAAAACGTTGAGTTGATATTTGAAGATGATGCGTTGGAAGCGCTTGCAAAGATGGCATTTTTGGAAAATGAAACATCCGAAAACATCGGAGCGCGAAGGTTATACACTGTCATTGAAAAACTGCTGGAAGAAATTTCCTTTTATGCGCCCGATTACGATCAGAATGAGTTTGTCATCACGAAAGAGTATGTGAAAAATTTGTTCAAAGACGAAGAAGAAGATTTCATGAAGGACACCGGCAAGTATATTATTTAGTATGGAGGGATTATGAGAGAATTATTGGATCAGATTAAAAGATTGAATGAGATACTAAAAAAATCAGCGATTGAGGTGATTTCGTTTGACGAATTGACGAAGCAGCTTAGTGAAGTCCTCTCCGCCAATACGTACGTTTCTGACAACGAAGGGAAAATATTGTCATATTCTACCAGCAGCAAATATGACTGCGATATCAATGAATCCGCACTTGAAGAGAAAGCGTTTCCGCGTGATTTTAATAACGAACTGATGCAGTATCAAGATACAGTTTCAAATTTGTTCACCGAAACACCGCTTTGCATATACGGAGAAAAAGGCGAGTGCATATTTAAAAACCGTTATTTAACAATTGTTCCTATTATCGGTTCGGGCAAACATCTCGGAAGCTTTGTGCTTGCAAAATACGGAGATCAGTTTTCGGATGATGAGCTGATTGTCTGCGAATATGCCGCCGCGATCATCGCTATGGAGCTTATGAAATTTGAAGAAGAAAAATACAAACATCGTTTGATGCAGAAGACATCTGTGAAGATGGCGTATTCTTCACTTTCCTATTCCGAACAGGAAGCGATTGATCTGATTATTTCCGGTATGACAGGAAACGAAGGGCTTGTAATTGCAAGTAATATCGCTGATCAGGCCAATATAACAAGATCTGTCATATCAAATGCGTTGCGTAAATTAGAAAGCGCAGGCGTCATTCAGACAAGATCGCTCGGAATGAAAGGTACTTTTATTCGAATCGTTAATCCTTACTTGGAAGAGCAAACACAAAAAAGGTAGTACAGGGATAAAAAGGGTTTGATTCTTTTTCAGAATTATGATAAAATATTTTGGCATGAAACAAACAAATACACACGCGTATCCATCGCGGCAGGGTTGCATTGATGAATGTTTGCCGCCTTATGAAGAAAGATGAAACGCGGAGGGGTAAACCTAGGAGGAAAAATGGGCTATATTACAATGAAACAGCTTTTGGAAGCCGGCGTACAGTTCGGGCACCAAACAAGAAGATGGAATCCGAAAATGAAACCGTATATATATACGGAAAGAAACGGAATATACATCATCGATCTGCAAAAAACAGTCGTAATGGTTGAAACTGCATGTGAATTTTTGCGCAGCGTTGCGGAAGAAGGGAAAAGCGTGCTGTTTATCGGAACAAAAAAACAAGCTCAGGAAGCCGTTGAAGCGGAAGCAAAACGTTGCGGCGCACATTTTATCACACAGCGTTGGCTGGGCGGAACGATGACCAATTTTAAAACGATTAAGAAAAGAATTGACAGATTGCATAAATTGGAAGAAATGGAAACAGACGGAACATTCGATGTTCTTCCGAAAAAAGAAGTACTCAACTTAAGAAACGAACATGAAAAACTGGAAAAATTCCTCGGCGGGATCAAAACCATGGAACAACTTCCGGGTGCCATTTTCGTCGTCGATCCGAAAAAGGAAAGAATTGCAGTTTTGGAAGCACGTAAGCTCAATATTCCGATTGTCGGTATTGTTGACACAAATTGCGATCCGGATGATGTTGATTACATTATCCCCGGAAATGATGATGCCATCAGAGCAGTTGCGTTATTGTCGCAGACAGCTGCAAATGCGATCCTCGAAGGAAAGCAGGGTGAATCATTCTATGCAGCAGAACCAGTTGCAGTCCAAGCTGCTCCGGTCGTAACTGAAACAGCAGAAGCAGTCGTCGAAGCGCCGACTGTAGAGACTGCGGCACCTGTACAAGAATAATAGAAATTTAGAGGTAAATCATGATTACTGCTGAACTGGTAAAACAACTCAGAGAAAAATGCGGTGCCGGAATGATGGATTGCAAAAAAGCACTCACCGAAACCGACGGCGATATGGAAAAAGCGATGACCTATTTAAGAGAAAAAGGGCTTGCAGCTGCCAGCAAAAAATCCGGCAGAGTTGCTGCTGAAGGCGTAGTTGGTTCATACATCCATATGGGCGGTAAAATCGGCGTGTTGGTAGAAGTGAACTGCGAAACAGACTTTGTTGCGCAGAACGCTGATTTCCAGGCATTTGTAAAAGATATTGCGATGCACATTGCAGCCGCAAATCCTTCTTACCTGACAAAGGAAGAAGTTCCCAATGATACAATCGAAAACGAAAAGCAGATATTGATGCATCAGGCAATGAATGAAGGAAAACCTGAGAATATTGCGCAAAAGATGGTCGAAGGTCGTATTTCAAAAATGTATAAAGAAATTTGTCTGATGGAACAACCTTATGTGAAAAACCCCGACTTGACAATTACGGACTATCTTAAAGATAAGATCGCCACAATAGGCGAAAATATCGTTATCCGTCGTTTTACAAGATACCAAATGGGTGAAGGTCTCGAAAAAAAATCAGAAAACTTCGCAGAAGAAATAGCGAAACAGATTTCGAACTCATAAAAACGAGGCACAATTTTGTGCCTTTTTTTTCAAATGACGAAATGCGGGAGAATCGAATGAAAGCAAAATACAACAGAATATTGCTGAAAATGAGCGGAGAAGCACTTGCCGGCGATAAAGGATTCGGACTTGACAATGATACACTGGGCAAAGTATGCAAACAGCTGAAAGTAATTTCGGATATGGGTGTTCAGATCGCAATCGTGGTTGGCGGAGGAAATTTCTGGAGAGGGAGAACCGGAGTCGGAATGGATCGTGCCACAGCCGATTACATGGGCATGTTGGCAACCGTCATGAATGCCTTGGCTTTGCAGGATGCAATTGAACGCGAAGATATGGCAGTGCGCGTTCAGTCGGCAATTGCGATGCAGCAGATTTGCGAGCCATATATCCGAAGAAGGGCAATCCGTCATCTTGAAAAAGGTCGTGTTGTCATATTTGCCGCCGGAACAGGCAGCCCGTTTTTTTCGACGGATACTACCGCATCATTGCGGGCAGCTGAGATTGAAGCCGAAATCATTCTTTCCGCAAAGAATGTGGATGGCGTCTACGACAGCGATCCGAATACAAATAAAGATGCAATAAAATATGATGAACTGACATATATGGATATACTGGACAAAGGGCTCAAAGTCATTGACTCGACAGCCGCATCCCTTTGTATGGATAACCAGATTCCGTTGCTGATCTTTCCTCTGACACCCGCAGAAAATATCGTCAAAGCAGTGTGCGGAGAAAAGATCGGAACCATCATTAAATAATCGGGAGGAAATAAAAATGATAAAAGATGTTGAAAGCAAATCACAGGAAAAAATGCAGAAGACATTGGATGCTTTTGTCAATGATCTGTCAACCTTAAAAGCAGGCAGAGCAAACCCTCATATGCTGGATAAAATTTCGGTCGATTATTACGGAGCCGCTACACCGCTTTCTCAGGTTGCAGCAGTATCTTCTCCGGAACCGCGCGTTTTGCTTATTCAGCCGTGGGATGCATCATTGCTGAAGACAATTGAAAAAGCAATTATGGCATCTGATTTGGGATTGAATCCTTCGAATGACGGAAAGGGAATTCGATTGGTTATTCCGCAACTGACGGAAGAAAGACGAAAAGATCTTGTAAAGGTTGTTCATAAAACCGCTGAAGAGTGTAAGGTGTCATTGCGAAATATTCGCAGAAGCGCAGTTGAGGATATGAAAAAGTCCGAAAAAGCGAAAGAAATCACCGAAGACGACGTAAAAAACGGAGAAAAACTGATACAAAAAATCTTGGATGATTTTACGAAAAAAGCGGATGCTATTACAAAAGATAAAGAAAAAGAAATTATGACTGTTTAGATTTAATCTGAGCCGCATCCGAAACGATGCGGTTTTTTGTTGGAATAAGATTCGCTTTATTGTATTTCAACCGGTCCGTCTTTTATGTTATAATGCATGGTGTGATGCGGATGTTTCATCCGCATTTCCAACACATTGAATTGGAATTGGAATGATGAATCAAAAAATAAATCCGAATAATATGCCGAGACATATCGGTGTTATCATGGACGGTAACGGCAGATGGGCGCAAAAACGCGGAATGATGCGCACTTTGGGGCATCGGCACGCGATGAATGCTGTCAAAACTGCAATTTCATATTGTTCGCAAATCGGAATCGAAGTTCTGACTCTGTATGCGTTTTCCACAGAAAATTGGAAGCGTCCTGTAGAAGAAGTATCCGTGCTGATGAATCTGATCGTCGAATTTTTGCTCAAAGAAACACCTGAAATGAAAGCAAATAACGTGGTGCTTCGTTTTATCGGGGATCTGTCGCGTGTGCCGGAAAAATCAATAAAAGCAATTGATTATTCTGTTAATGAAATGAAAAACAATAGCGGATTGCAGGTAAATATTGCACTGAATTACGGTGGCAGAAACGAAATTGTTCACGCAGTAAAATCGATTTGTCAAAAAGTCGGCGAAGGAGAGCTTTTGATTGATCAGATCAATGAACAGACCTTTGCTGACTATTTGTATACAGTTGGTGAGCCTGACCCGGATCTGATTATTCGTTCGGGCGGAGAAACGAGACTGTCAAATTTTCTCACATGGCAGTCTGCTTATTCTGAGCTGTATTTCACAGATATATTCTGGCCTGATTTCGGAGAAGATGAGTTCGATAATGCGATCCTTTATTTCCAGGCAAAAGATAGAAGATACGGAGGGATTGGATGAAACAGAGGATCATTACAGGGTTTTGTGCTTTCGCAGCACTGTTGCTGATGATTTGGTTGGGAAAGTGGGCGTTGTTCGCAACCGTGTTGGTCATACATTTTGCATGTCTTTACGAATATATCTCAACTGTCAGTAAGAATCGCATTGTCGGAAATTTTACTCTGATGGTGAGTCTCGGCAGCGCTATGATCGTTTCGTCTGTATGTTTTCCCGAATATGCGGAATTGTTTTTGATCGGCGGCATATTACTGTTGTTCGTAAAAGATATTCTCAGTGCCGAGCATCATACGGAACAGACCATTTACTTGATTTGGGGTTGGTTTTACATCAGTTATATTTTATCGCTTGCAGTCCGAATCCTTTTTTCGACCAACGGAATTTTCTTGTTCGTTGTGACGGTTCTTGCCTGCATCGCATGTGATACATTTGCGTATTTCATCGGTATTAAATTCGGCAAACATAAGCTTTGTCCCGATATCAGCCCAAAAAAATCGGTCGAAGGCAGTATTGCCGGTTTTCTTGGGTCTGTTGCTATTTGTGTCGGTGCTTTTTTCCTTTCAAATATATTTCATACTGTCGATCTTTCAGGATACTTTTTGATTGTTGCAGGTATTTCAATCGGTATTATGGCACAGTTCGGTGATTTGACCGCTTCTATGATAAAACGAAAATTCGAAGTAAAAGACTACAGCAATATCCTTCCTGGACACGGGGGATTTCTTGATCGCGTGGACAGCACTTTATTCGCGGTCGCAACGATGTATATACTCTATCGTTTGTTTTAAACAATGCCGTTGATCGGCAGATTGGATGTAATATGGCTCTTACAATAATCGTATCATTACTGATCTTTGGCGTATTAATTATTTCTCATGAATTCGGACACTTCATTACTGCGGTAAAGAGCGGTGTAACGGTCGAAGAATTTGCTGTGGGAATGGGACCTAAGCTGCTCGAGAAACAGACAAAAAACACGAAACTGACCTTGCGGCTTTTCCCTGTCGGCGGATTTTGCCGAATGAAGGGGGAGGATGCGGAAGACGATGAACCGGGCAGTTTCAACAGCGTCAGTCCGTTAAAAAAAATACTCATTCTTGCTTCAGGATCCTTAATGAATTTTGTGGTTGCTTTGGTATTGTTTTTTATGCTGTATCTGATGATCGGGTTCCCGACCAATACAATCGGGAATTTTGCCGATGTTTCTCCTGCGCGCGACGCAGGGATTGTCGTGGGCGATACTATTACGGATATTGATGGGACAGCAATTACGGAGTGGTCAAACGTTACCAATACGATTAAAGCGAGCCATGGGGAATCCTTGAGCGTTAAGGTCGAACATGACGACGGAACAACATCTGAGTACACGGTTGTTCCTTATTACAGCGATGAGACGCAGGGATATCTGATCGGGATTTCTCCTTCGTATCATGTCAATCTTTGGAAATCGTTCCTGGGGTCTTTTCAAATGCTGTGGACATATGTTAAGCTGATCATCGGAATTTTTGTCGGTTTGTTCCGAGGGGAATTCGGATTGGAAGCATTCAGCGGACCGATCGGTGCAACGGTTGTGATCGGACAATATCTGCCGCAGGGTTTGATTTACATATTGAACATTGCAGCATCCATTTCCATCAGTTTGGGTTTGTTCAATCTGTTCCCGATTCCTGCATTGGACGGCAGTCGGATTGTTTTCGTTATAATTGAGATGATTAAAGGATCACCGGTCAAAAGAGAATTGGAAGGACGCATTCATTTCATTGGGTTTGCATTACTGATCGCTTTCGCAATTTTGATTGCGTATCGCGATGTGATCACATATTTGTAAAGAAAAGTCAGGTTGAAAAAATATGAGACAGACAAATACCATTCAAATCGGAAACCGCTCCATCGGAGGCGCAAATCCGGTTGCCATACAATCCATGATCACAGTGCCGCTTACCGATACAAAAGAAGCGATTCATCAGATTCTCCGTTTGGAGGATGCCGGATGTGAGATCGTTCGAGCAACCGTTCCGAACGATGATTGTGCGGACAAGCTGCCAGAAGTGATCTCGAATATTCATATTCCGCTAGTTGCGGATATACATTTCGATTATCGGCTTGCGATCAAATCCGTCGAAAACGGCGTCAGCAAACTGCGTATCAATCCGGGGAATATCGGAGGCAAAAACAAAGTAAAGGAAGTCGTTGCCTGCCTGAAAGAGTATCGGATACCGGTGCGCATCGGAGTCAATGCCGGCTCTCTCGAGAAAGAAATACTTCAAAAACATGGTCATCCGAGCATTGAAGCGATTTTGGAAAGCGCGCAGTGCAGCATTGCGCAGTTCAATGACTTCGGATATGATGACCTCGTTATTTCGATCAAATCAAGTGATGTTGTGACAACCTATCAGGCAAATATGCGATTTGCCGAATTGTATTCGTACCCGCTTCATTTGGGCGTGACTGAGGCCGGTGCTATGATGAGCGGGATTGTCCGTTCCAGTGTCGGAATCGGTGGATTGCTCCTTAATGGCATCGGAGACACCATTCGGGTATCTCTGACAGGAGATCCTGTTCAGGAAATTGTAGCAGCAAAAGAGATCCTAAGTGCGTGCAACCTACGCAATGAAGGCATTCGTATTGTTTCCTGTCCGACATGCGGACGCTGCAAAACAGACATTCTTTCAATTGTGACGCAGATAAAAGAACAGACAGCAAATATAAAAAAACCTTTGGTTGTGGCTGTGATGGGTTGCGGTGTGAATGGACCGGGCGAAGCGAGAGAAGCAGATTTGGGCGTGGCTTGCGGGGACGGAAAAGGGGTGCTCTTTAAAAAAGGAGAGATTGTTGCAACGGTCGGCGCAGATGATATTGTGCGAATATTATTGGATGAAATCACTGATGCAATCGCACAAAAATAGGAGCTGCAAATGAAACTGACGAAAGATATTCATACGCATACCTGTTACTCTCACGGTACTGCAACAGTCGAAGAAATGGTGATCGCCGCAATCGATAAGGAATTACCGGAAATTCACATTACCGAACACGGCTATGCGCATTACTATGCAAGAAAAATAAACAGAGAGACCTATATCGAAATGCGCAGGCAGATTGAAGCGTGTCGCATCAGGTATCCTCAAATTAAGATTGTGTTCGGAGTGGAAGCGAATATTGTTTCAGTAGACGGCGATTTGGATATTACAGAACAAGATCTGGAGCTGTTTGATGTCATTAACGCAGGTTTTCATGTCATGTGCCGCATGAAAAATTTTTCTTCTTGGGTTAAAATATCATGTATTGCATTTTTGGCATATCGGTGTAAGTTAAAATTTCTCGGGAAATATTCCATAAAGTATTGTACCTCAGCAGCACTCGGAATGCTCGATCAATATTCGATCCATTTAATTACACATCCGATGAGTAATTATCCGTTTGAACTGAGGAAAGTTGCCGAAAAGTGTGTGCAGACAGGCACTATACTCGAAATCAACAATAACCGCGGAAAACTGAATGCGGAAGAGGTTCGTTCTGTTATGGACTTGGGTGTTCTTTTTGGTGTGGGCAGCGATGCGCATACGCCCGAAAAAGTCGGAGGCTGCGATCGGTCGTTTGAGATTATTCGCGAAAGCGGTGTTTCGTTGTCTCAGGTAATGAATGTTGTTGAAATATGAAACTTCGGAAATGATAAGATGAACTGACCCGATGCAAGAGCATCGGGTCAGTTTTTGTTTTTTATAAAAGATCGAAAGGCGTTGCTTTGCTTAACGGAAAGTTGATAATATGAAGCTTTGTTTTTCAAAATCAGCATATCGGTCGAAGTGCCGTCATACCATGTTTCATAAACGTCTGTATATAAATTGTTGCCGGAGCCTTTCGTGTACTTGACCGTAATATCGCAGTTGCTTTGTGTATAGGGTATTAAGGTCGAGTCTTCCAGTTTCCCCATGCTCAAAAATATATCGGAGAAGGATTGAAGCTCATTTGTTTTTGACAGTGTTATGGTCAGATAGGGAGGATCATCACGCGTATCGGAAGATGCTTTGATATGATAGAGTTCTATTTTTGCGTTAATGAGTGTGATTTGATCTTGCGATAATTTTGTTTTTATTACAATTCCAACCAATACTGCACATGCGGCTAAAATAGCGATAAAAAGGAAAAATGCAGTCAATCGACGGATATGGTGTTTCATATGAGCTTACCTCCACAACGTTGGAACTCCTGCCAAAAGGTCGGATATGCCTGATCTACGCTTTGGGGGTGAGAAATCAGGATGCTGTTTTCCGATGCTGCGGACAATGCCGCTGCGGCTAATGCAAGGCGGTAGTCACCGTGCGTATTGGCAATGCCGCCAGGAATGTGCGGCATTCCGCGAATCATGAGCGCATTATCCGTAAGCGCCGCATCGCATCCGAGATCTGTGAGCATATCATAGGTTTGGTGAAATAAATGACTGCTTGGTTCATTTTTTTGAGAAAAAGAAATACAACTGATACCGTTTGCGATGCTTGCCAAAGCGCAGGCAAACGGAAAAATGTTCTCATAATCGGTCAAATCAATTCGCAATGCTTCCAGCCCGTCGGTTTGCAACTGGATGCCGATCAATTTCCGTTCGGTTTTCACATTCATCTCTTCCAGAAGTCGGATGATGTGGCTGTCGTGCTGATTGGATTTTATTTCCAAATTTGCAATTGTGATATCACTTCCGAATGCCGCCATACACAGCCATGGTGATGACAATAAATAATCAGCTTCTGCGTTATGTTTCTTTCTTGGTTCCGATCCGGCGATGCTGATCGTGTATGATTGTACTGAAAATTGATTTCGGGACAATTGGTATAAAGATAGGTGATACTATTATTTTTGAACCTGCTAAAGTAGAATATAAAGTAGGCTCAGGTGCTGGAGTACCTGGTAATGGAGGTACTTTAATTCAATGGGAGTCCGGTGTATTAAGAAGTATCAAAAGTGCAACTAGAGTTCTCATGGGTAAAGATTTTAATGAAGAATCAGATTTGTTCAGCTTATGGACTTTTCAAGATCATACATTACGTGAACTTCATGAGAAGAATCAACGCAGCAAAATTAAAAGAATATAGGAGATATTATGGCAAATTTTATATGTGAGTATTGCGGGAATAAAGCATCAAGCATTTCAAGCTTAACAGCAAGTTCGTGTCCAAGGCATCCCGCTGGTTC
>CAYUFL010000030.1:19656-25406 GCA_964444065.1 uncultured Lachnospiraceae bacterium | reverse complement strand
AGAAATTTCCATAAAAATCAGGAAAGCGTTCGTCTTTACAATCTGAGAACCGGAAAAGACCTGACAGATGCGCTTCCGTTCGACCCGGTGCAAAAACTGCCGAAAGCTTCCCATCATTTGGGTCTGAACAATGTGTTGTTTCGCAATACGATCAGTATTGCACAAATGTCAAATGCCACCGATGCAGATCTTGTGAAGGAAATCGGTGATTTGCTTGTCAATGCAGAACATAGCTACGACGGTACAATTTCATTTAAAAAGGCATTGGAAACCCTGCAAAAATCAAAGAACGAAATCGGTACAATAAAACAATCAAAATCGCCTTTGGGAGCAAATATCGCAAGACTCGAACAGCTTACACAAGAGCAGATATCCGCAGAAGAAGTCGAATCGGAATGCAGGGAAAAATATCTGAAAGTGCGTGAACTGGAGCAAACGCTCGGACAGCTCAGCGGGGAAAAAGACCATATCAAAAAAGACAAAGAGCGTGCACGAATTGCCGCTTTGGCAAAAAAATACAGCAAATATTGCAACCTGAAAAATGAGTCGGACGCTTTAAAAAAGCAATTAAACAAACCGCCGACCGTTACGGAAGCACAATTCGAAACCTATCAGCAGATACGTGCCAAATATGAGCTTACAAAGCAAAATAACGAGGTTTTGTCCGTAAAACAAAGCTTGGCACGCAAATCGCTGCAACAAATAAAATCCGAAGCCGAAAATGATCCGATGATTTCTTCCAAGCAACCTGCCGAAGAAATGATGCAGGACGCTGCTTTATTAAAAAGAAGACTGCAGCAGCTTGAGGAGCACGCAAACAAACAGTCTGATGTTCAGTCATCCTCTCTGAGCAAGAACTACAAAACACTGAAAAGAAGAGAAAAACTGTTTTCCATTGCCGGCACAACAATGACTGCGCTTGGGATTGCTGCAGCCGCAGTCGGATATTTTTTCGAACCATCGTTTTATTATTGGGCGGCTGGAGTGGGTGCACTCGGGATTTTGATGCTGATTTTGTGGGGAATTACCACAACGAAAAAATCCGAGCTGGAGCCTTATTTCGACCGATACGATACAATGAAAATACGTACAACCAACATGATTGTGATGTGCGAGATCGATATCGAACAATTAAAACAAAAATACCGATGCAGCTCAACCGACCAATTGAAGACGATCCTGCACAACGCCCAAGACGATAATGCAAAAAAAATACAGTCAGACAAGCTGCTGGAAGGGCAACGCCAAATTATAAACGGAATCGAGCAGGAAATTCTGCAAAATCGAGAAGAAATGAACCGTTATGCCGAGGAAATGTCCAAAATTCTGCGCGATGCAGGTGCAGGTTCCGCTGAGGAAATGAAGCAGGCAATCCTTATCGGCAGAGAACAAACCGCAATTAAAACAAAATACGATTCGCTGATCAGTGCCATGGACGAGTTGCTGTCGAATGTCAGCCTGGTGCAATTACAGACAGCTGCGAAACAGGCTGCTGAGATGCAAATTCAGGAAGCAGAATTGAAGGATGCAGCATCGGATGATCAAATCAGTCAGACAAGCGACAGAATTCTTGAAATCACAGCCCAGATTGCTTCTTTAAACGGAAGCATCTCCAAAGCAGAAAGTACCGTTCGTCCGCTTGGCGAAATTGAAGAAGAACTCACCGAAGCGCAACGCAATATTGCGGCGTACGAAGAAGAACTTGCGGCTTACGAACTGGCAATCAGTACCATAGAAACGATTTCGGAAGACATCCACGGTGATTTTGCGGAGACTTTCAACCGATATATTTCCGATCTTGTCAGGACAATCACGGACGGAAAATACGGGGACATCCGTGTAACGAACCAACTGGAAATCCGCGTGATGGATCACGAGGCAAATAAACTGGCGGAACTGAATTCTCTCAGCGGAGGCACAATCGATCAATTGTACTTTGCAGTCCGGTTTGCAATCGCCGAACTGATTCTTCAGGATCAGAATGTACCAATGTTTTTGGATGATTGTTTTACACAATACGATGATGATCGTCTGAAACAGATTATCTCGCTGATTGCCGAAAAGGCAAAACAGCACCAGATCATTTTTATGAGCTGCCGCAGGGCGGAATCGGATATTTTGCAGGCATCGCATGCAAAATATCATGAAGTCATGCTGTGATAAAAAGGAGAAGTATGCAAAGAGTCATTGTGGGAATCTCGGGAGGCGTGGATTCCTCCGTTGCGGCGTACCTGCTGAAAGAGCAGGGCTATGATGTCATCGGCGTATTTATGAAAAACTGGGAAGAAACGGACGAAAACGGGATCTGTCCTGCGGAAGAAGATTATGCCGACGCGAAGAGCGTGTGTCTGAAACTCGGCATTCCCTTTTATTCGGTAAATTTTTCCAAAGAATACTGGGACAACGTTTTTACTTACTTTCTGAATGAATACGCAAAAGGCAGAACGCCGAATCCGGATGTGCTGTGCAACAGTGAAATCAAATTTAAGGCTTTTTTGCATTATGCAAAAAAGACATTCGGTGCGGATTTGATTGCAACGGGGCATTACGCCAGAAACAGCATCGATAACGGAACGATACGACTATACAAGGGCATCGATCCGAAAAAAGATCAGAGTTATTTCCTCAGCTTTCTGCAACCGCATCAGATCGCATCCGCACTTTTTCCATTAGGCGGCATGTACAAGCCGCAAGTCCGAGAGATTGCGCAGAAACTCAATCTGCGTACAGCGGAAAAGAAAGATTCCATGGGTATCTGTTTTATTGGGGAACGTAATTTCACCAGATTTTTGCAGAGCTATCTGCCTGCACAGAAGGGTGATATGATTGATTTGGATACCATGAAGAAGCTCGGAGAACACGACGGTCTGATGTATTACACCATCGGACAGCGCAGAGGACTGCGCATCGGCAATCAAGGGGAGGGGGATCGATGGTACGTCTGCGACAAAGATATGAAGAATAATATTCTTTATGTCGTTCAGGGATCGGAGAATCCGCTCCTATTCTGCCGCGGATTCGTATCCACTTCTGTTAATTTTATATCCGAACTTCAGACAGATCAATTTGAATGCACTGTCAAATACCGATATCAGCAAACCGAGAAAAAATGTATGCTCAAAAAAACACCTGACGGATGCGAGGTTCATTTCACCCAACCGCAAAGCGGTGTTGCGCCGGGACAAGTAGGTGTCTTTTATTCCGGTGAGGAATGTCTGGGCGGTGCAATCATTGATTATGCATTAAAACCATAGTATTTAAATGATAAATTTGTTATAATATCTGCTGAGTAACTTTTGTCTGCATTGGCAATTCGGAGGGACGAATGAAAAAAGTCAATATCAAAAAAACATCTAACGGCATCTTTTCCAAACTTGCAGCATCGAAATTCGGGAAACTGATTTCGCATCATAAAGCGATCGCTATTTCTATCGCGGTACTGATCGTGCTCTTGTTTTCACTTGTTGCGTGGTCCGGAGGATGCACTTCATACGTATATAATTCGCAAAAATTTTCAGATGCGGACGGTACATGGAAATTGGACTGTATTTATGTCGATACAAAACCAATTCCGTTTAATCCCACTGTATTTGTTATCCAAAGCAATAAGACCGCGGTAAAAACAGAGACCGCCACCGTAACAGCAGCAGTGGAGAACGCCGACGGTACTGTGACCCCTGCAGTTACACAGGATCAGAAAACAGACTACAAGATAGATGCATCAAAGGGCGCAATGACGCTGAGCGCACAGGACGGCACCTCGGTGGATTACGAATTCAGCGTTGACGTGGACGCGAGGCTGCTGCATATGTACACAACGATCGACGGACATATATACCATTATGTCTATATTCTTCAGCAATAATCGAAAAGCTGCCGAAAAGCAGCTTTTTCTTTTAAAAAAGCTAACGAAAATTGCTTTTTGTTCGAATAAACAATTATATATGAAACCATAGAAATGAATTGCATTATAAGCAAATAAATGCAATTCCTATTTTAGAGAAACACATTGTTTTAGAACAAGTTGCAGTGGTATAATGGATTAATATGAATAAATAACTACTTGTTTGAAATTGGAGTATTCATGACCGAAGCGATTAATCAATTTTTTAGCACACTGCCACATTGGCTTCATGTATTCTGCATTTCCGCCATTCCTGTCATCGAACTGCGCGGAGCCATCCCCTACGGCATCCTGCTGTTGGGCATGCCCGCTTGGACCGTCCTGCTATTCGGTATTCTTGGCAGTATGTTGCCTACTCCGTTCATTATTTATTTAGGCGAGTACCTCCTTACCAAGCTGGAAAATTCCAAACGCGGAAAACTTGCTAAATTTGCACAGAAGATTCGTGCACGCAGCATGAAGAAAAGTGCGCAAATCGAAAAATATTCCTATTGGGGACTGATTCTGTTTATCGGTATCCCGCTTCCCGGAACAGGTGTATGGACCGGATGCATTATCGCTGCTCTTTTGAAACTAAATCCGATTAAATCGATTTTATGTGCGCTTGCCGGAACAACGCTTGCAGGAATTATTGTAACAGCGCTTGTCGAAGGCGGCGTTATGCTGATTGCCAATTAACTGATGGAAAACGGTGATATTTATGAGATCATTTTTTAAGCGAGTATTGCTGATTATTATTGACGCAATTACCCTGTATCTGTCATATTATGTATCTTATCTGATACTGAATCTGATGGCGATGCAAACGACCGATGTTATCATTAATAACGCGTATATTTTGGTAGGCATCAAAATTGCAGTCTACCTGATATTCTTTATGTACAGTTTAAGCAGGTATCGATCCTTTTTCCTTGATATACTTGGCGTGCTCGCGGCAAATGCTGCGGCGATATTTGCTGCGAATTATCTGTATGACGTTGTCATTACGGATAATTTGATTTATTTCGGAATCGTAATCGGATTTGATCTGTTAATTTCAATCATGATCAGATTCCTCGTCAGAACGTCCGGAGAGGATGACTACGACGATGAGGATGAGGACGATGAAGACGAAAACGAAGAAAATCAGAATACACTCTATCAATCAGGTATTTTTGATCCGAATTACAAACCGGGCGAACCGAATCTGATGCAACAGGATTCAATGGCGCTCTCTGCGGAAGCACAGGAGCAGACTGCCGCAGAGCCTGATCCCGAATTGATGGAACAACAAAAAGAAAAAGACAAAAAAATTGACCTTCTGATGTCTGAACTGCAGGAGAAAGAACAGCGAATTGCAATACTCGAAAATAAAATTGCGATGCAACCCGAATATCCTATCTATGCAGAGCCACAACCAACGTATCAACCCAATCAGCAGGAATATGCGCAAGAATATAATGCCAATCCGTATGAATATCCGGTCAACGGACAAAGCAATCTGCCTGTTTCTGTAAGCAAAACCTACGCAGATGAGCACAAAAAAGAAATTCTGGACAAGATCCTTGATGATATCAAAACGTTGTATTCCACATTAAACAGTCGCTCGCGCCTGATCGAAGAGCGCGAATACAATTTACTGTTAAAAATGGTGGAACTGGAAGAGCGCGGACGCGCACTGGACGAAATCAAGCGCAGCAACGAAAAAATTTTTCCGGTCGGAAAAGACAGGTACAGAAAAAAAGAACCTTTTTCTCCAATAGCCAATCTGCCGTCTGATAATCCGGATCTGGCAAAAAACATTTTGAAAACGATCGAAGAGCTTGATGCAGTTACCGGACCGCCGATTTCACTTGCACAGGCGCCG
>CAYUFL010000030.1:17683-19646 GCA_964444065.1 uncultured Lachnospiraceae bacterium | reverse complement strand
GACCGATTGCAAAACAACCCCTGTCAAACAATTCAGTCCCATTGGAACGCAGTCAACAAAAAACACCGACGACACCTCCTCCGGGCGTACAAACGGCGCCTCAGCAGCAGGTGCAGAAACCGATACAGCCACAAGTACCGCCGAAGCAGGAAATCTCACTGGAAAATCTGCTGCGGCAGCAAAATCAGCAGTACAAACAAAATCATACCACACAACCTGCAAATCAATCACAACCGAGGCCGCAGCAGGGAATGCCGCAAAAACCACAGGCTCCGGCGACAAACCCTGTGCAACAGCAGCCGAAAGCTGTGCCTCAAATGCAGAAGTCAACGCCTCAGCCAACAGAACAATCTGCGCAACAACAGAAGAAGCCGCAAAGAAACGAACTTGACTTCAACACCGTCAGTTTTGAGAAAGTAAAACTCGAAGCCGATGAACTGAATCAGATATCTTCGCTGATTGACGATCTTTAAAAGAAAAGGAATTTAAATCAGGCAGCGAACTGCCTGATTTTTTCGGTAATTATGAAAAGTATATTGGGGAAAATTCGCAGAGCCGTAATCGATTATAATATGATCCGTCCGCAAGAAACAGTCTGCGTCGGAGTTTCCGGGGGAAAAGACAGCATGCTTCTTTTGAAAGCGATGGCTCTGTACAGCAAATTCTCACCGACACCATTTCGCGTACATGCCATCTGCTTGGATCTCGGTTTCAAAAATACTGATTATGAAGGAATGCGTGCCTTCTGCTCGGAACTCGGCGTGCCGCTTACCATCAAAGAAACCAAAATCGGTGCAATTGTGTTTGATCATCGCCAGGAAAAAAATCCCTGCGCACTCTGTTCCAATCTAAAACGCGGAGCACTGCATAATCTGGCGCTGGAACTCGGTTCGCATACCGTTGCGCTGGGTCATCATGCCGATGATCTGCTGGAGACCTACTTGCTCAGCCTCTTGTTTGAAGGACGAATGCATACCTTTCAACCGGTAACGTTTTTGGATCGCAAACAAGTTACTGTAATACGACCAATGATATACATCCGCGAGAAAGAAATCATTTATGAGACAAACAAACAGCATATCCCTGTATTAAAAAGCAACTGTCCTGCGGACGGCAATACGAAGCGTGCCGAAATGAAGCAGCTCGTAAAAGATCTGCAAACAAAAATTCCGGATTGTGACGAACGCATGATTCACGCTGTTCGAACATTCATTAATCAAGAACATTACAATAATTTCTGATAAAGAGAGGAATTCATCATGTTATCGATACAAAATATCACAAAATCCTACACATCAGGCAAACCTGCCGTCGATCGTATTTCCCTTGAGGTAAAAAAAGGTGAAATATTTGGATTTCTCGGTCCCAACGGGGCAGGGAAAACAACTACGATCAAAATGATCACCGGCATTCTGCGACCCGATGAGGGAAGCATCTTCATTGACGGAATCGATATTTTGCATGACCCGATTGCTGCGAAAAAAAAGATGACTTACGTGCCCGATAATCCCGATGTGCAGAAGAAACTGAAAGGGATCGAATATATCAACTTCATGGCTGATATCTATGATGTTTCCAAACAAGAGCGACGAGATCGCACACTCGAATACAGTGAAATGTTTGAAATGGATGCGGCACTGAATAATCCGATTTCGAGTTATTCTCACGGTATGCAACAAAAAATCGTTCTGATCGGCGCACTCATCACACACCCCGAACTGTTCATTTTGGATGAACCGATGGTAGGGCTTGACCCCAAAAGTTCCTTCCGTTTGAAAGAACATATGCGGAATATGTGCAAAAACGGCGGCACTGTCTTTTTTTCCACACACGTACTTGAAGTAGCCGAAAAATTCTGCGACCGCGTCGCAATCATTGACAAAGGACGCATGATCGCAATGGGGTCCATGGAAGAAATCCGTCAAGAAGAAGGCATGCAGGGATCGTTGGAAGATATTTTTCT
>CAYUFL010000030.1:10464-17673 GCA_964444065.1 uncultured Lachnospiraceae bacterium | reverse complement strand
GAAGGAACCGTTTCGTAGCGTTCAAAGGTCATTTCAAAGCTGCCACGGCCCTGCGTCATGGAACGCAACTGGGTCGGATAACTGTAACACTCCGCCAGAGGAAGTTCCGCCCGCAGAATCTGCATACCGTCTTCGCGATCCATTCCCAGGATGCGTCCACGACGGGAATTCAAATCACCACTGATCGCCCCCATGTACTCTTCCGGGAACATGATTTTCAGGCTCATAATCGGCTCCAATTCTATATTCTTCTATATATGTAATATTTTTCTGGAGTTGACGGATCATGAATAAGTTTTGGGTATTGCTGAGAGTTCAGCTGAAATCAACATTTAATATCAGAGATTTGATTACATCGGCAAAAACAAACAAAAAACAACTGCGAAAAATTCTGATGATTGTTTTGCTGATCGTTGCGATTGCACCGTCTTACTGGCTTTACAATTCGCTGATACAGATACTGTTCGTCAGTTTTTCACAGATCAATCAACAGGGCGTGTTGATTGCAGCGGGAATCACCGCAACCGGCATCATTATTCTGTTTTTTGGGGTAATGAACGTATTTTCGTCTTTTTTCGGAGCCAAAGACCTGCAAATGCTGATTGCACTTCCCATCAAGCCGAAACTGATCGTGGCAAGCAAACTGAGCGGAACCATTGTCGCGGAATACCTGTTCGCAATTCCGCTGTTGCTCCCGATTTTTATCAATTATGGGATCAATATCCATGCCGGATTCGGATTCTGGGTCATCAGCGCCATACTGACGTTGTCTGTTCCCGTCATTCCTCTTTCCATTGCGGCGATCCTGTCTGTTCTGGCGGTGCGCGCGGCAGGGATGCGTTTTGATCTTGAAAAAATCCAGCTGGTCTTCATGTTGATTTTCATGGCTGCTGTTTTGACATTGAATTTCACGATGACCAATACCACCTCCAGTATCCCGAGTGGATCGGAACAGGATTTTCTGGCGCAGATTATCGCCGACAATCACTATTTGATTGATCTGATGTCTTCTGCTTATCCGCCTGCTAGGTTTGCCGCAGATGCCGCCGTGGGCTATGCAGGGCTTGCGGGTGTCGGAAATTTGCTGCTATTTCTAATTACAAGCGCTGCGGCATTTTTTCTTGCTGTGCTCACAGGAGAAAAATTTTATCTCGGAGCTGTTACCCGGGGTCTTGGGGGGAAAAATGCTAACAGAAAATCCTTAACCAAAGAACAGCTTGCCGAATCCGCATCACGAACATCCTCCAAGGCAGTCAGTATTTTTAAAAATGATTTCCGTGTTTTGCTGCGCACACCGGTCTATGCAATCAATACGCTGCTTTTGATTCCGTTGCTCCCTGTCATACTTATTTTCACCTTAACGGGCACTCAACAGAACGCTATTTCAGCATTGGCAGAGTTATACACACAGTTTTCCGCTCCTATTCTTGTCTTTGGCTGTATCGGTATGGTAATGATAACCTCAATAAGTAATTTAACCAGCTCCACCTTTTCAAGAGAAGGCAGCACCTTTTGGATCAATCAGATAACGCCGATTCGACCGATTGATCACCTGCTCGGACGATGCATGGGGGCTGTTTTGGTAAATTTCCTGCTGATTGCCGCACTTGTTCTTTCCTTTGGAATCTTAATTCATGTAAATGTAATCAGTATGATCGTGATGATTGTCGTTGCAACGATTGCAACATTTCCTGTTATGATAGGAAGTTTGATCGTCGATCTGGTGCATCCGTATCTGAACTGGACTGATCCGGCGAAAGCGGTGAAGCAAAACATCAACATGTTATTCTCTTTTCTGATTGCCCTGACTTACAGCGCGATATTGGCAGGATTGGCGTTGCTTATGCTTTCGGCTGTTATGTCCGTCGGCTTGATCCTGACAGCGATCGTTTTGATTTCGGTGATTGTATCGCTTTTATTGGGAAGACTGTTTTTGAAAATCATGCCCGACAAAATCTGTTTTCATTAGGACATATCACTGCCGGGGAAACTGATACTGTGACTTCGTACTGCTTGACAAACACACAAAAAATGTTTAAAATATGATTTAATATTGCAAATATAATGAACGGGAAAAGTAACACAACAAACCGGTTTCAGAGAGATGCCGCTCGGTGAAAGGCATTAGCAAGGTGTTTTGTGAATACACCCGGGAGTATCATCGTTGAATCAATCAATCGTAGGCGATGACGGATTCTTCCGTTACAGAGACGTGCGTCATGCACATGAGCGGTTTTTTTAAACAAACAAGGTGGTACCGCGGATTATATCAATTCGTCCTTATATCTAATTTTATAAGGACTTTTTTTATACGATTTGCTGAACGAAAACGGAGGAGTTACATGAAATATCAATTATGGGATCAAAAGGCAGAAACGCTTTCCAGAGACGAACTGCATGCCGATCAAACGCAGAAAATCATCAAGATGGCGCAACATATTTACGAAAATGTTCCGTTTTACAGACAGGCGTTTGATGCGCGGGGCATACTCCCGGGCGATATCAAAAGTATTGATGATCTCTCAAAACTTCCTTTTACAGTAAAAGGGGATCTAAGAGATAACTATCCGAAAAAAATGTTTGCTGTCGGTGATGATGATGTCATTCGCATCCATGCATCAAGCGGAACAACGGGTAAACCGACCGTGGTCGGATATACCCGCAATGACATCAGTCTTTGGTCCGATTTGATGGCACGTTCGATTGTATGCGCAGGGGGAACAAAGCACTCAGTGATCCAAAATGCCCTCGGATACGGCTTATTCACAGGCGGTCTCGGTTTCCACTACGGAGCGGAACGTCTGGGGGCTCAAGTAATCCCGATTTCCGGCGGAAACACAGAAAAACAAATCATGATTATGATGGACTTTCAGTGCGATATGCTTGTTGCAACCCCGTCTTATGCAATGCATCTTGCGGAAGTGCTCGAAGAAAAAGGATTCGGACCGGATGATATCCCGCTGAAATTTGCGCCGCTCGGTGCAGAACCATGGACAGAAGAAATGCGCAATCAAATTGAACGGAAACTCGGCATTAAAGCTGTCAACAGTTTTGGGATGTCTGAGTTGATCGGTCCCGGAGTCGCGATGGAATGTCTGGATCAGCAGGGTATGCATATTTGGGAAGACCATTTTGTACCTGAAATTATCGATCCCGACACCGGGGAAGTGCTGCCGGACGGAATGACCGGGGAACTCGTTGTCACTGCAATGACGAAAGAATGTCTGCCATTGTTGCGCTACCGAACAAGAGATATCGCCAGACTTGATAAATCCGTCTGCTCATGCGGCAGAACCATGGCTCGCATCCAGCGGCTGACCGGCAGAACCGATGACATGCTCATTATCCGAGGCGTGAATGTATTCCCGTCCCAAATCGAAGGAATTCTGCTGGAGACAGAAGGTGCTTCACCCAACTACCAATTGGTGCTGTCCACACACAACAATATGACAAATTTGGAAGTCAAAGTAGAAGTGTTGCCCGAATACTTCAATGACGACATCACAAGACTTTCCTCCATGAGTGAAAAAATCGGCAACAAAATTAAAACCTTCATCGGCATTTCCGTAAAAGTAAGTATTATGGAACCAAAGACACTCCCGCGCAGCGAAGGAAAAGCGGTGCGGATCATAGACAACAGAAACAAATAATCGACAGTTTACCGTCTTCAGGATGATATCACAAATTTTCGATACAACTATAAATTCATCAATGAGAAAAGCTTGTTACCGACAACAAGCTTTTTATGTTGCAGGAAGCCAGAATACCTCGGACGCCGGATATTTCGTTGCGCATCTATATTTTCATTTGACTTCAATATTGCTTTCTCTGCACTTTTTTATTGCATTAAAAAACGCTCAACGTTTTCAGCTTATCCGGCTGTTCAACTTTGAGCGTTTTCCGTTTTGAACCGTGAAACGTCTTCATTATGCCAATAACATAACCAACAGATTGCGATAGAGATAAGCGAGTTCTCGCTTTAAATCAATGTTGCCCTTAAAGATCACCCAGTCAAGCAGCAGAGAAGTAATGCAGCGGGTAATCATATCGCAATAAAAAGACATATTCATGTCACTGCTGAACACTTTTTCCCCTACACCAACCGTTAATATTTCCCGAAATACTTTGGATTCTATTTCAATACGGCGCACAACTCTGTTCTTATCCGAATTAATCATCACTTTATAATAATTCGTAATCACGTTGAGTTTGTCAGGCGTACAGAAATCAGCGTACCACATGACTGCCCGTTCAAAACGATGAATGATCGGCAGCGGTGCAGTTTTTTCGTAGTCTTCATAAAATGCGGTTTGCATTAAGCGGTATTGTTGGATCGGAATATCGTATTTTGAATCAAAATGATGATAAAAAGATCCCTTCGTTACGCCCGCCAACTTGCAGATTTCATCGACGGTGACATCATCAAAATCCTTTTCCTGAAAAAGCTGCTTGGAGATATCCATCAGAAGTTGTTTGGTGTCATTCTGATCTTTTCCCTGTTTCTTATTCATACTTGCGCCTTTTTTATGATTTTTTCTATCTTTACTAATATTATAAAGATGATCTGAGATAAAAACAATCTTTTTGCTCTTATTCGCGGTAAATTGCTATTATTTTGGATTTAATGTTGAATTTAAAATCGACAGCGTAATAATCATTCAAAATATATCGGATAATAAATCATCATTATGATTTTATTTTCAAAAATAATCTTACAAACAATTGACAAGGATACCGGAGTATGGTAATATGCATTTACATACTGCAGTATGCAGTTTATTTAGGAGGTATGATTAACTATGGCAGATCTAAAACAATTGGCTCAATTGCTCGGTGACCTCGATGAAGAAGGCGTAAACGATTTTCTGAAGAAATTCGTGGCTGACGGCGCATCGGAAGAAGACGGTTACAAGGCAGTAGCTGCTTGTCAGGAAGGTATGGCAATCGTAGGCGACCTGTTTGAAAAAGGCGAATATTTTGTAGGCGACCTGATTTTCGCTGGTGAAATTCTTACGGGTGCGATTGATGTATTAAAACCATTGCTTTCCGGCGACGGCGGAGCTAAAATCGGCACGATCGTACTGGGCACAGTCCACGGCGACCTGCACGACATCGGAAAAAACATTTTCAAAAACATGGTTGAAATTGCAGGATTCGAAGTATTCGATATCGGCATTGACCAGACTCCGGAAGCCTTCATTGCAAAAATCAAGGAAGTCAATCCTCAAATCGTTGGTATGTCCGGCGTTTTGACGCTTGCTCTCGACAGCATGAAAGATACGGTCGATGCAATCAAAGCAGCCGGTCTCAGAGACAGCCTGAAAATTGTCATCGGCGGCAATCCGGTTACGAAAGAAGCATGCGAACAAATCGGTGCTGATGCTTTCACAACCAATGCGGCTGAAGGTGTCCGAATTTGTCAGAATTGGGTAGCCAAATAACTGTTACAACAAAAACAAAAGACAGTTTCATAACGAAACTGTCTTTTTATTTTACTGAATAGTACTATTCATTTTTTTGCAGATATTGTTTCATTTTTTCAAACGTTTCTTCACTGATGACATGCTCTATCCTGCAAGCATCCTGACTGGCGACTTCTTTTTCTATCTGCAACGCATCTACCAAAAACGCGGTAATTGTATTGTGGCGATCATACACTTCATTCGCAATCCTTGATCCTTTTTCGGTTAAATGGATATGACCCTCCTCCGATACATTGATCAGACCATCCGTGCGAAACAATGACATTGCCCTGCTGACGCTTGGTTTGGAGAAACCCATTTCGTTGGCAATATCAATAGAACGGACAACCCCGTTTCTCGCTTCCAATATTAGAATTGTTTCCAAATAATTCTCGCCCGATTCATAAATATTCATCGCTGCATCCCGCTTTGTCGGGCAACTTATGCCGACTGATCATTTTTTATCAGTTTAGCATATTTTCAAATTTCTTTCAACCCGCTATTGAGAATGACTTTGTGAATTTTTAGGCAGAAATAACAAGTTTTTCTTCTTCACGAATCGCTTCCGATGCAGTCAGTTCGGAAAACCCGAATAAGATCCGGGAACAGACCATAGGGATATATTTAATATCCCGTTCCAACCCGAACAGCTCCGAGCAATAAGATTTATGCAGGGTGTTAATCCATTCCGAAAGGTTACTGTCAGCTAAATCAATGAACATTTCCGGCTTGCAGTCGGACGAAACAATCATAGACTCCAGTTTTTTTTCGTACATATAATGAAATTGTTTTAGATTTCCGATGGGGTGGTTGTGCACAGAACAGAAGAAATCGGCAAAAAAATGAATCAAAATACCCAGTCTTAAGTAGTTGGGACTATACCCTTCTTCCATTTTTAACATACTTCGCTGCAATTCATCCATAACTGCGTACGACATAATCTCAGGTGTATGCGGATATTTCACAAAGCTCAGAGTGATGTCGGGAACAATGCTGCCAAGCAGAAAGTTCAGAAGATTCCATCGATTCAACCCAAACTGTTTTCCAAGATTCACGCCAAGCGCCAAATGGGAAGAAATATTCATTCATTCATCCTTCTTCACGTAATTTTACAATTTGATTTTATACCCGAATAACGTCGTCGGAAATCAATACAAAGTAAAAAACCCGTTAATTTTGAATGTTATCAACTATCAATCCTTTCGTTTGTCCCGATATCGCGATGCGAGATAATTTCTTTCGCTTACCGTTTCCAATATTCTGCAAATATGCTAAAATAACCATATGAATGCAAATGAGCGACTGAATCATTTAATACAAAACGAATATTCTTATGCAATATATCGAGAAGATGATTTCATAATGAGCGGTACGGGCAGAGGCATCGCACCTCTCTATGAATTGTATTTGCGATCCGAAAACTGGCAGGGCTGCACACTTGTAGACCGCGCGGTAGGAACAGGAGCTGCGAATCTATGTGTTCTGATGGATTTTTCGGAAGTTGATGCGCTTGTCATCAGCAAAGGTGCGCACGAGCTGTTGAATGCGCACAAAATTAAGACCTTTTGCGAACAGCAACCCGATTATATTCTCAATCGTGCAAAAAGCGGACTCTGTCCGCTTGAACATAAATTTGTCACCGATCAATTTCATACCCTACCGATTGAATTGATCGAGTCATTTTTGCAGGAAATGGCAAAAAATACAGCGGGAAAGCAAAAATGAAGATTACAATTCTCGGTTGTTA
>CAYUFL010000030.1:0-10454 GCA_964444065.1 uncultured Lachnospiraceae bacterium | reverse complement strand
GACCATATCCGCATCCACTCGGAGCTTGTTCCGGTTATTTGATTGAAAGCGGAAGTACAAAATACTTTTGGATCTCGGAAACGGAAGCCTGAGAAATTATCTCCGTCTCTATACAGTCTCTGATTTAAGTGCAGTGGTATTGTCTCATTTGCATCCGGATCATTGCAGTGATGTATTCGTATTGAGATATGCTTTGGAACAAAATGGACTCACAGTTCCATTGTATGCGCCTAAGACTCCGCAATCGGAGTTTGACCGTCTCAATTACAAACAGGCTTTTCAGATTCACGCTGTAGAGAACGGGCTTCAAACAAGAATCGGGAATTTGGATCTGACATTTCTGCGCATGCAGCATGCGGTGGAATCCTATGCAGTGAAAATAACCGCAAATGGGAAAACGTTTGTTTACAGCGGTGATACAGGAATGACCGATGATCTCCATAGCTTCATTCGGGATTGCGAGCTGTTTCTTTGCGAAGCCGCACTGATTGATGAATTCATTGATAAAAAAGCATTTCACCTTACTGCCGCTCAGGCATGCAAACTGGCAATTGACGCACACTGCAAATCTACTGTCTTGACCCACTTTTATCCGAGCCATACCAAACAGCAGTATCTTGAAGAAATAAAAGCATTTACTCCGTTTGCGGATATCCGACTGGCTGAAGAAAATATATCGTTTACGATCTGAGGGGAATACATGAAAAAAACAGCATTATTGATAATTACCATCCTTATCCTACTCTGTTGCACACCGGTATTGGCTGCTTCAACAACTACGGACACATCAACGGATGATACACCGCAGGTCTATTACTATAAGGGCGAAGTACTCCGCGTAGAGACCATCACTTTCGAACAGGACAATTCGCTTTCCTATGATGAAATCAAACAAATCAGCGATATCAAAATCAAACAAGGTGATTTTGAAGGCAGAGTATATACCATCGAAAACAATGTGAAATACTCCGATCCGAAACAGTTGATTCTTTCGGTAGGCGACAACGTTATGCTTTCGGCTGAATTGACGGACGACGGCACAGAAATACAAACAATACATATCTATGATTATTATCGTATCAATCAGGTAATTGCAGTGATTGTAATTGCCGTGATTCTTCTGTGCGGTGTTTGCTGGCTGAAAGGTCTTCGCGCATTGATCTCCATGGTGATTGTTTCGCTCGGTCTGATTCTGTATTTTGTGCCGCTGATGCTTAACGGCTACTCTCCGATTTTATTGATCATCCCTCTTTGTGCAGTCATAGCTTTTCTGAATATCGCGTGGGATCTCGGTGTAAACATTAAAGGGTTTTCAGCCCTGCTTGGCACAATTGCCGGAATCAGCATTGCGGGGATTACGGGGTATCTGTTTGAACACACTGCCCATCTGATTGGTTTGGGTGAAACCGAATTGAATATGCTTTATTACATGCCGAATCATCTTTCTCTCGATTATACGGGACTGACGTCGGCCTGCGTGATGCTCATCGCATTGGGTGCCGTGATCGATATTTGCACAGACATGGTATTTGAAATGGCCGTTATGAAAGATAACAATCCCTACATCAGCAGACGAAAGCTGTTTCTATTTGGGTTGCGCAGCGGACGCGGTTACATGAGCAGGAATGTAAATACCGTGTTCTTTATTCTCATTGCAAGCATGCTGCCCATATGGATACTCTTTGTCGGATACAGCACCCCTTTTGTGGAAATGGTTAATATGGATGTCCTTTCGATACAGCTTTTCCGTGCGATGGGAGCAATTATAGGCATCGTTGTCTGTATGCCTGTTACATCCTATTTCTATACGATACTCGGTAAAAGGAACAGTTTGTACTGATGAAACGTCCAATCCTGCTTTTCTTGTTCATAACGATTATGACAACGGTTTCCGTTGTTAATCATTTCGCATGGTTGGCTGTCCCGATTATTATTTTCTTTTTGGCGTATCTTTTTTTCAAGCGTAAAATAACAGGCATCCCGCTGATAGGCCTGTTATTTTTATGTACGGCGCTGCTGCACAGCAGTTTGATGGTGTATCACACTACCGAACTGGATCAATTCGATCAAACCGACATCACGGTGAGCGTAAAAGCGCTGACTTATCCCGAATATACACAGGGCAGAACAAGAGCCGTGTTTGAAGTATTGACTGTTGAAGGACTGACGGATTATAAAGGGGGAGATCGCATTCTCTTATCTGTGTATGATGAAGAAAATGTGACTATTTCTCCGGGCGGTGTTTATACCGTTGCGGGCAGACTGAAAGTACCGCAAACCGAGACGAATCCTGGCGGATTTGATTATAATCTCTACTTAAAGACAAAAAACCTTTATCTGACGATGTGGACAACGAAGGATGACATTGTATTCGCTTCGCAACAGCATCTCTTCGCTCGGTACGATCTGCTGCTTCAGCTCCGAGAAAATTGTGTGAATACCCTATATGCTAATCTGCCCCAAAGTCAGGCATCGGTAATCAGTTCGGTGATCTTCGGTTCTGACGAAATCGATGCCGATGTGTTGCAGGATTTCCGCGATATCGGCATCGCCCATGTACTCGCAGTGTCAGGGATGAACACTGCTTTGATTTACGCGGTTGCCTACTTCATCCTGCGTCTGTTTCGAGCAAAACCCATGACAATCTTTATTGCAACAGCCGCCGGATTAATATTTTACAACCTACTCACGGGGCTGAGCGTTTCTTTGATTCGGGCATCTTTGATGCTCTGTTTCGTGTGTTATGCGAAAGTCGTCAAAAAGAACGGGGACAGTTTTAATTTTTTATGCCTTGCCGCATTGCTGATTTTGCTTATTAATCCGCTTGCGTTTTACAGTGTATCGTTTCAGATGTCATTCGCGGCAGTGCTTGCAATTGTATTGTTTGTGCCGATAATTGATCGGAGAATCAAAACAAAGCCACCGATACTTCGCAAAATCATTTTATTTTCTGCAATGTGTATGGTTGTGCAAATTGTCATCGCTCCGATCAATGCGTATTATTTTAACAGTTTCTCCGTAATCTCCCTCATTGCGAATCTTCTGATTGCGCCGGTGGTCGGTATCATTTTTATCATAGCGATCTGTGCCCTGATGCTGTCGTTTCTGCCTGCAGTTGCCTCAGTATTGTTCGGTGCAAGTCAGATCCTGCTGAAGTATGTGATTCAAGGTTCTGATCTGCTCAGTAATATCCCATATTCCAATTTATATGTCCGGAGCACGCCGTGGTATCTATTTTTGTTGATTTATATTTTGCTTCTATGCGTCTTTGGCTATATTAACCTTGGCAAACTTTGGGGGAAACGTACACTCGCAGCGGCACTGACTGTATTTATAACATTTTATGCACTTTCATTTCTTCCGCCGATATACAGTAAAATATATTTTATTGATGTCGGATTCGGCGACTGCATTTTGATCGAATCAAACAAAGGCGATACCGTATTGATCGACGGAGGCGGATATCTCTCCAGTAATACTGCAACATACGATATTCTGCCGATGCTGCAATATTATCATATCAGAGAACTGGATGCGGTGATTGCCACGCACAGTGATGCGGATCATATCCAGGGGCTAATTGATCTGATCGGCAAAGTTCCGATAAAATCCTTATATGTCAATGACGATGGTGGTTTATTATATGATACAATAGTAGAAAAAGCCGACAATTACAGTATTCCTGTTTTAACCGCGTATCAAAGCGAAACAATCAATATCGGCGCTGTCCGTTTTGATGTGTTAAACCCAAATCCGGCGGAACTCGGCACGGAATCGCAAAACGATACATCCATCGTTTTATTGATGCATCTTGACGGCTGTTCGGCACTTATGAGTGCAGATGCCGGAAAGAACGCGATCAAAACAATTGTGAGCGAACTCGGCGAATCGGTCGATCTGATAAAAACACCGCATCATGGTTCCTATTATGCGAATCTGGATGACTTATACCGAGCCTGCGAAGCTGACTACTGCATCATCAGTGTCGGTTCAAACGGGTATCGACTGCCTTCCGCAAAAACAGTTTCACTTCTGGAACAAATGCAAATCCCGTATTACCGTACAGACGAAGGCGGCTGCATTACCTTTACAATCAAACCCGGCGGATTGGATGTTTCCACATATCTCTCTCAATAAATAAGGAGCGCCATGGACAGCAATGCACTGAACAAAGAACTCAGTATGAATATCATCACCTCTCTGTATCTTTTTTTGGCAGAGGATGATTATATTGCGCGCTCATATTATACACTGCTCAAAAAAAAAGCAGTAAACGATTCATTCACCGAACTGAATATCAGTGAATACGATGCCCGAAAATCAAACCCGTCCGATGTGATTGCCTCCTGTATGACTTTGCCGATTATGGCAGAACATCGTGTTGTATCTATACGAGACGCGTCATTTTCAAAATGTTCGGAACTATGCGAAACTTTGGTGCGTTACTCAAAAAAAACATGTGAAACAACTGCGTTGGTCGTTTATGCAAACGGAATCGACAAACGCACATCGCTATATAAATCGTTTTCCCAAAACGGAAAAATCGTCGAGTTCACGAAGCTCAAACAAGCCGATCTGGTTAAATGGATACGCTCTTCGCTAAAGAAAAAAAATTTTGAAATTACCGAAGATGCATTGCGGTTTTTCATCGATTCATCGGATTATCTGTCGAAGGACAGTGAAATCGATCTGGGATATTTTGCCAACGAAATCGATAAACTTGCGCTGAGTGCCCCGAAAGGAACGGAACTGACCCAAGCGATGTTAAAACAAACATTATCTGTCAATATCAGTGAGGATATTTTTCGTTTCAGTGACGACTTACTATCCGGAAACATTGCGGATGCCTATCTTCAAATCGAGAAATTATCCTATCATAATGCCGCATTTCAGCAAATATCAGCCGTTGTTGCAAAATCAATGCGCACCTTCTGTATTTGCCGCAGCCTGAGTGAAGAAGGGAAAAGCGAGGCTTCCATTGCAAAAGAATACGGACTCCATCCCTATGTTGTGAATAAAAGCATCGCTGCAGGGATAGGTTTCACTGTTTCTGAGGGCAAAAAAGCATTATTGGTACTCAATCGACTGGATGTTGCGGTTAAGCTCGGAGAAATAGAGCCGACTGTCGCACTGGCGTTGCTGGCGCAGGAAATCGGAGGACGGACGTTCCATTTCTCGGAGAGGACGGCGGTATGAGCATCGTTCTCGGGACAAAACGATTGATCCTCACTACGGCTGACCGTAGAATGGTCGATGATATCTTGTCTTTTCATACACGGAATAAAGATCATTTGATTGCATGGGAATCCAAGGCGACAGAAGAATACTATACACGTAATTATCAGCGATTGATGATTCGTGCCGAACGACATCGCATGCGAACGATGCAGGGTATTGATTTTTGGTTAATCGAAAAACACAGCAATATCCTCATGGGAAAGGTCTCGGTTTTCGGAATCATGATGGGCAATTACCGCGGGTGTGCGATTGGGTACAAATTGGACAAGGATTATGTCGGCTTCGGATATATGCAGGAAGCATTAAACGAGGTGATTCGTTTTCTGTTTACCGAACTGAAGTTGCATCGCATCGAAATCAATATTTTGCCGCGCAACCAACGTTCTGTCAATGTGGTAAACAATCTCGGATTTTCACTTGAATGCGAAAGTACAGACTTCATGGAAGTCAACGGTGTATGGGAGAATCATTTACGGTTTGTTCGGATCAATCCCGACATAAAGCCACTGAAATAAAGCATAGGAGAAGAACATGCTCAAAATATCCTACCATAATCATACCAATTATTCGGACGGCATCGACACACCGGAAGCGATGGCGGCAGAGGCCTACCGCGCAGGCTATACCCATTTTGCCATCTCAGATCATATATACAGCGCAGATTATCCTGACTGGACGGTCAATCCGGAAGGATACCGATCCTACGTGAAACATATCGGTCGCATCAAGCAGGAATATGCCGGAAAAATGCAGCTATTCATCGGTATTGAAGCGGATTGGTACAAAAACCAAGGCACCGCGTTTACAGAATATGAATTACTGGAGCCGATGATTGATTTCACGATCGGTTCGATTCATGTCCTGAATCCGGGAGGAAAACGATATCTGATAGACGGATCCATCGATTTTTATACAACGTGTCTGGAGGAAGCGTACGGCGGAAGTATCGAAAAAATGATTACCGATTATTACGAAACCTATCTGCAGATGGCAAACGGATTAAAGCCGAATCTGCTCGGACACATCGATATCATGAGAAAAAATAACCCTGACAACCGTTTCTTTGATGAAAGGGATGCTTGGGTAATCAATTTACAGGAGACTGCGGCAAAAGAAATTAAAAAATTAGATCTTGTCACCGAAATCAACGGCGGCGGTGCTTACCGCTACCAAAATAATGTTGTGTACCCATCGGAACAATTCCTTCATATTTTAAAAGATGAAGGAGTAAAGCTTACCATCGGGCTTGATGCCCACAGTGTGGAAATGGTGGACAGTTATTATCAGGATTCTCTCAATCTGGCAAAAAAGATCGGTTTTCATGAACTGCACTATTTTGAAAACGGAAACTGGATCGCCGCCCCGATTGAACATTTCAGCTCAGTCAGCAGAAATGCCTGATCCATTTCGCAATGATTCTATTTTATGTGAGGTAATCTTTTGAAATACATCAATCCGTTCCGGGTGTACAGTCATCTTCCCAATGAGATGTACACCCTTTTTATTGCGCGTTTTATCAACTGCGTCGGCGGCTTTATCATGCCGCTGCTGACACTGATTTTGACGGTCAAAATCGGCATGAGTCCGGCTCAGGCAGGTCTTTTTGCAACGCTTTCCATGGTGTTGCAAGCACCGTTTGTCATATTGGGAGGCAAACTGACAGACCGTATCGGAAGCAAAAAAACAATTCTGATTTCAGTCGTATTAAGTGCCTCGGTTTATTTTTACTGCGCACTGCAACAACCGAATGTCACACTTGCAATACTGCTGATTATCGCAGCAAATCTTCAGGCAATTGCGTATCCGGCATACAACACCATCGTCGCCGAATTTACGCCGCGCGAACATGTCAAACGCGCTTATTCGCTCAGCTATCTCGGACTGAATCTGGGATATGCGGTCGGTCCGATGCTTGGCACATTCCTTTTTACAAATCATTTGCCGCTGTTGTTTGTTTTGGATGCATTCACAACACTGTTCGCGGGACTGACGATTCTGCTATTTATTCACAACCGAAACAGGCTTTGCGAACAGCAGGAACATCAAGAGGAACAAGCTGTACAAAACCGCTCAGCGCTGCATTTTTTTCTGCACAATCTACCCTTAATTGTATTCTCATTGTGCATGCTGTTATTCAGTCTGAACTACGCACAATGGTATTATTTGCTGCCGATGCAGACAGCCTATCTGTTCGGAGATGCAGGCGTAAAAATGTTCGGGCTGCTTGTCACGATCAACGCACTTATTGTGACGCTGTTCACGCCCATGCTCACCGCAATTACGCATCGACACCGTCCGATTCGCATTGTTGCGCTCGGGGGGATTTGCTATGCAGTTTCTTCACTGCTGTTTGCGGTAAACGGACCGCTCATTTATTTTTACATCAGCATCGTAATTTTGACGATGGGTGAAATCGTCATTACAATTCATGCAAACTCATTTCTTGCCGAACGAACTCCCGTCTCCTTATTGGGCAGAGTCAACTCCTATTATTCTTTGGTCACAGGAAGCGGAAATGCTTTGGGTCCGCTGATTGCCGGATATATTCTTACCGCGACAGGATACACTTTCGTATGGATTGTATTCGCTGCTGTGGTCGCATTCGGGTCAGTATGGATGGAACTGATCGACCGTTTGCAAAACGGCAAAAAAAAGAACCGGAACTGAATCGTTCCGGTTCTTCCACTTATTTGCGCAATTTATTTTTATATTTCTGACGTCTGATCCACATTTTTGTCCGTCTGTATATTTCCGGACCGAAAAAGAGCAGAAAGCCTGCCAGAGATGCAATGATTGCAAGTTTAACCGTCAAAGTATTCGTAAAGAAACTGATTGCCAGAAATGCAAGATCGAGATATGCCAGATACTTCACTTTGACCGGCAATATGAAGAACAATAAAAATTCGTAATTCGGATATAGAAATGCAAACGCCAGAAACAGCGACAGATTGACATAAGTTCCGTCATAACCTCCGCCGAAAATCATAGCAGCAGCAATGGTGGCAAGTATGCAAATACCGTAATAGGCTGTAAATTTCAGTGTTCCCCATGTTGACTCGAGTGTATTGCCGATAAAATAATACAAGTAAAGGATAAAGAGAATCCAAATCGGACTCCAGCTCGGCGGCACGAGAACAAATGTAATCAGGCGCCAAACCTGACCCTGTAAAACACCGGCTCTTGTCAGATACAGAAAATTGACAAAATCGATGCGAAACAACGACATGATATAGACAATTGCCGTCAGTATGGTAATATGCATCATCAAATTCGGAATACCCCAATTCGGATGCTTGCGTTCCAATTGATCAAGTAATTTCATGAATAATCCCGGCTTTCTTCCTGTGCTTTGAAAGATCCTGTTCGTTTGGCACATACGTTCTGAAAAGATCAAAGGCAAAACAACTCATCGCGGCAATGAACTCTCAAACACGGTATCTGCTTGTATGCACCACCTGGGCATACACCAAACAAAAAGATATCTTTTATTATATCCGATTTTCTTTTTGGTGCGAAGAAAATTCAACAGAAAATCCAAATAGCGATGCACCGGAAACAGAGAAGAGTATATGATTTGTTTTTTGCGAAGTGTGAAAAAACTGTAAAAAACACTTTATTTTTTGACAGTTTTTATATATAATAGTATGGCGTCGGGATGTGGCTCAGCTTGGTAGAGCGCTTGGTTCGGGACCAAGAGGCCGGAGGTTCAAATCCTCTCATTCCGACCATTTTATTAAGAAGATACGATAGTATTCGCTATCGTTATTTTTTTACGCAGAACTATGTTATATTTGTGCCCTTAAATAATTGGCAACCCAGTTCGTCATTACCATTATTTTCAGAGATTAACTCTTCTTTTTGTGTGCGAGTCATTTTTTTATATGCCGCTTCGCGCTTCAATGCTTCGCTTTTCGTCTCGAAGCATTCGCAATATACAAGACTGACAGGCAGGCGTGAACGGGTATATTTCGCACCACGACCGCTGTTATGAACCTTTATGCGACCTTTGGGATCGATCGTATAGCCACTGTATATCGTACCGTCCGCGCATCGCAGCAAGTATGAAAAATGTTTTATGCTTTTGCAGTCTTCTTCTTTCACGCAGGTTCCTCTCATTTGTGTAAGATCAACTATGATCTATTTTAACACCAAAGCGCTCTCAAGACGAATAAAGAACTCACTTATATATTATAAAAAAAGGATCACAGATAATTCTGCGATCCCATTCGGATATTAATAATTTTTGTTAAGGTTGTTGATTTCTTCCGTAATTGCTTCATACACACCGGGATATACGCTGCCGGGTCCACCTTGTGTGATGCAGGGAATATAATAAAGCTTTCCGTTACGTTTCACAGCATTATCCACTTCCGCCGCAACACTTTCCTGTGTCCAATCTTCTTTATCAATTAAAGAATTGTCGATATCACCCATAAATGAGATTTTCCCGCCGTACTTTTTAATCAATTCAGGTACGTTATTGTTCGATACGCATCCCTGCCAAATATCAATCCCCATTTCAATCATGTACGGGACAAGATTTGCGGCATAGGAGTCGCTGTGGTGAACAATCAGCTCCACGCCGTGTTCTTTATAGAAACCATAAACCTTCTTGTAAGCAGGCACGAAGAATTCTGCGAACATTCCCGGTGACATGAAGGATGACTTCGAACTGCCCCAATCGTCATGATGGAAAATACAATCCGGTTTGTAGTATTTGCATATTTCTGCAGCATAACGCAGTTCGTATTCTGTAATATAGTCGATCAATGCATGCATTTCTTCAGGTTCTTCATACAGATTTAACAGACAGTCATCCATACCCATCAAATGGTGGCACTGCTCAAAAATACCGGGAGCAACAAATGCGGTGCAGAATACTTCATTCCGATCAATCGCATCGATCTGCGGAAGAAATGGTGCCCATGCTTCCGCCGGAAGATCGGTTTTCGGCGCTTTCACAACATCTCTCCATTTTGTAATATCTTTCAGCACTCTGTGTTCATCATCGTGAACGGGGAACATACCCGGGACACCTGCCGGCCATGCGAAAGTGATGCCCCATGCATTTTTCGCAGGTTCTCCGCCGGGAAACGGCATTGCACCCTGTGCACCGATCGGATCTCCCATAATCATCCCGTAGATTGCATCTGTACAAACGAATGCTTCGTATTGATTGACGTATCTGTCAGGCTTTCCGCCTTTAATCGTTTCCA
>CAYUFL010000029.1:0-25736 GCA_964444065.1 uncultured Lachnospiraceae bacterium | reverse complement strand
CGCAAAAGGCAAAAAGCTTTATGACAAACGCGAAGACAGCGCGAAGAAAGATGCGCAGAGAAGAATCGAGCGCACTTTGAAAGACAACCGATAACCTGGGGGCGTAATGGTTTCGACGGGGATAGATAGGTCTGAACAGCGGGTAGATGCGCCGTGCATCTTTAAAAATGGCAACAAAATTTAAACGCAGAAGATAATAACTTCGCATTTGCTGCTTAATTGCAGCACGTCCACTGCCGACGGTCCTGCCCGGCGGTAATTGGGCGGAAAATAACGCAGGCTCCTATAAAGCGACGTTCCTGACTTTATAGTATAAAGGAAATCGCGCATTGCAAGGTTTGTTCCTTGCTCTTGTAATGCGTTAAATCCGAACAAGGATCTGCACCCGGAGAAGTTCTTTCTGACATGTTTTCGGACAGGGGTTCGACTCCCCTCGCCTCCACCAAATGAATGATCAAGGAATTCGTGTGATATCGCGAGTTCTTTTTTTATTACCCTTTTCTAACAAAAAAGCTCCTCAGTCTAAGGCTGAGGGCTTCAGTTGCAATACTTTATTGTTTACGTCTTAAACCAGTTTTACGATGGTTCCGTAAGCAAAGATTTCCATAACCTGTTTTTTACCGTCCAGTGCAACACGATATTCAAACTGGCAGTTGATGACGGCATTTCCGTTTGCTGCCTGGCATTTTGCCGCAAGCGCGGTCTTCACGCCTTCAAATGCTTTGTTCGGGTCAACGTTGGAAAAGAACCCTTCTTTGTGCGAATCCATCGCAAAAACAACATCAATGATTTCGTAGTTTTGTTTCAGGTCGCCTGTGCTGATGATCATGTGTTTGTACCCCTTTAATTATAATAATATGTGTACATTATAGCAATCAAATACAATTCGATATATATTCTTAAAAATATTTTAACTTTTTTAGAAAAACACATTATGAATACATCTGATTTGGGAGAATAAAATGAAATCTATACAATCGCATGATAAGTCGGTTTTTTTGTTTGTAAAAGGAAACTAGTTGTTGCAATTGCAACATAATATTATGTTACTTTATGATAAAATAATTTAACAAAACAACAAAACGAAATAAAATATAGGAGGTATGCAATTATGGTTGAGCAGGTATTTAAACTGTCTATTGGTAATGAGCGGGCTGTAGAAAAGGTGATATTCGATGAAAATATTCATTATCTCCATATGGTATTTAATAAAGATGAGGGATTGCCGGAGCATTTATCCAATTCGAATGTTTATATCACAGTGATTCGAGGAAGGCTTTCCATCGGGCTTGACGAACAGGAAATCCATGAATATGAAGCAGGAACTCTTCTGAAAATCCCGTTTCAAACCAAAATGAATGTTAAAAACCTGCATGCCGAAACATTGGAACTGATCGTTGTAAAGTCACCCGCTCCAAACAGCTAAAAAACAAAAGTTGAAATCAAAATATAAGGTTTCAAGCAGACGCCTCTGAGTTGGACAAAACGCAAAAACATGAAATCGGAGTTCGGTTTTCTTATTGGTATCCCGTAACAGTCGGACGTTACCCTTTCAGTTCTGAAACCAGTTGTTCCGAGAGGGAAGCCTGATAGCCGAGCAAAAGCCCGATTTCATATTTCAACGCAAAATCGTCCGATTTGGAATATAGTTCAAGTAGGATTTCTCTGTTTCTGTCTGTATCACAAACAGCACCCAGTTTATTTTGCATCTCTTTCATTTCAGACTCATTTTTTCGGGTACCTTTGTTTTGACTTGCATACAGTTCTGCCTGCGCATAACGTATTTTTTTGCCGAGTATACGAAGCGCATGCGTTGCTTCCGAATCGCGATAGTTCAGATCGGATAATCCCGATTCAAAGCGATGCATCCATTTTTTGATTCTCGGTCTTGCAAAATCTTCCATTGAAATATCTGCATGATTCATCCAGTTGATGTGATAGAGATATGCCCAGATGTTCAGCAAAACGGAAGTAGTTTCTCCGCTGCGTATATAAAGCAAAACTTTGGACAGTTCATTGCGTCTTTTTGTGCGTAAAACTGCGTTGAGTTTTGATTTTTTTATTTGCAGTTCGGGATGTTTGAAGCAAAAATCGTGCCACTGTTCTATCAGGACATCCAGCTCGCGAAGAGCCGAAAAGCGGTTTGCCAAAATGCGCATGTCATTATTCATTTCATCATACTGCAAATCGGATGTCAGCGGTTTAAAAAGGGAAAGCAGAGCGCGCATTTGACGGATTTTTACTCTGAACTGATGTGCAGATTCGGGGTCTTTGCTGGTTTCCAAAAACACATGCTGCAAGTGAATAATCTGTATTAATTTTCCGATGCACAGAGTTTCGGCAGCTTCCTGCACCGTTTCCTTCATAGGATTGAAATATTGAGGTTCAGTCACTTCATTTGGAATCGAAATATGTGCCGATTGGAGGCCTTTTTCAAAAGAGCTTTTGTTTTCAATACGCATTTTATAGCGATCTGCCAATTCTGCGGACAGCAGAATCAGGCTTTGTGTGTTTCCGCTGAGCAGTTCCAGAATCAGTTCACAAAATGGTTCCGTCCGATCACCTGCATATATTTTACCATCATTCAAAGTGAGTTTAATCCTATTTTCCTGTTCATCGGAAAGAATGACAGATGTGCTTTTGGATTTGATATGAAGAAATTCATCCAAAGACTGATCTCCGAGCATTGCCCCAAATGCGGTTTCCTGCAGGGGATTTGTAACATTAAATCGCAATTCCGAGTCGTGATCGATCGGTTGACGCCATTCTTCTTTGAGATGCAATCCGTCACACCGTGCATGAAAGCTGCAAAGAGAAGCAAACTGTTCAAAATCGGTTTTTTCTGTTTTAAAAATCATGCCATTGGAAGAAAGTAGTTTTTTCGAGGTATCGAAGCACCGGATATCCGCATGCGTTTCCATCGATTCTTCGGTATTGTAATTTCCGTTCCAAAATCTGTCGGAGAAAATTTTCCCGGCAGTCGTTTTATCCGGAAATGAAAATATCAATCGTCCAATCTGATAGGTTTCCATACAAAACATCCTTTCTGCGGATTGTCGAAATAACGGAAGAGCGCATACTTTGATATAATAAAATCGAAATATACCCACCGAGTACTTATTGCTATTTATCTTGTATGAATAGATATATATTTATTATAATGCTTTGTGACTAAAAATTAAAATATTTAATTAAATTACAATATTTGTCGGAAAGGGGATAAGAACCATCGTCCTATTTGGTGCATGTTTTACAAAATATGGATATGCGCGCGGATTTGATCCAATGCAGGCTGTCGCTGCGGTGTTTCTTTTGTCCGACGAACTGTGATATGATGGAAGAAAATTTTGAAGTCATCAGTTGTTCAGTGCAGTCGATCTGCCGGTTTTGGATCGGAAGGAGGAAGCGGTAATGAAAGTTGTAAAACCATCACAGGAATTGATCGGTCAACCAACCTACCGCGCGATCGGGTCCGCCTTATGGACGCATTTGCCGATCCTATACAGCATATATACCATTCTGACTTCATGTATAATGGCAATGCAGTATTTCCTTCCGTCCAGACCGCAGCTGTTACTGAGCGCGGGATTTCCTCTGTTTTGGGTATTATTGTATGTGTATGCGGCTGCAACTTCTGATTCCAAACAGTGTAGCAGTCACAGAGCATGGGTGATTGCGGGAAGTATATCCGCAAGCGTTGTGATCATTCTTTTTCTGTTGTCGCGGTTTCTTTTTCCTGTTGTGACGAATAATCTGGTGAGTGCTGTCACCGATTATTTTCCCGAGGCAATTGTTTCGCAAACCGGTGTATTGACTGATGCCGAGGGCAATAGGCTTCGGGATGTGAATGGTATTGAATTGACTGAGGGGACATTGGTTACGATGACGGACGGGCGAGTACTTCGTCTGGAAGGCAGCGTGCTGGTCGATGCAGCGCAGAAATCAAAATTGATCGCTTTTTACGAAATCATGAATGTCGTCTGGTTGATTCTGCTGATGTTGCATTGCCGCAGGTTCCGGGGATGGCATGGCGTGATTCGTTTTTTTGCCGCAGCGTTGTTATATGGGTTTATTTTGGAAAGCGGAGGCGTTTTAAGTCATTTTTTTACCGAGAATGATTATCACGTATATTTCCCTTTTTTTGCAGCACCTATGGTGACGATGCTCGGATGGCCGATGGTGTTTTATTGTGTATCCCATACGTGGGATGTTTTGGCAAAGCATTGGATCAAATTGAAGAATATCAACAGTTTTTTTGCTGCGCTGTTTATCGCGATGATCGCAGTATCTTGGGATCTGAATGTTGATCCTGTCGCAACGGGGCTTGGGCTTTGGACATGGAATGCACGGTTGCCTGCATGGTTTTTCGGCGTTCCTCTTGTAAACTTCACAAGCTGGTTTTCCGCGGTATTCGCGTTCGGGGTCGGGTACACTGTGATTACCCGAAGTACGGTAAGCGACAAAAGGAAAACCGCAGCGATGTTTGCGGTTATCCCGCTTTTGTTGCTGGCAGCGGCTGTCATAAATTTTGGGATATGCGGTATTGCGGAAGGCTTTGGCGGACCTTCGTGGACGGTGATGATGCAGTTTTGGAATTGATAATCGAAGAAAATGGATTGATAGCTTAGAAAATAAAAGAAGATTTTTTGATCGGTATTTTCAACCATCCTTAATCTTATCCGGCAAATAAATGAAGTCTGTAAATGATTGAGTATGCCAAATATCCCAAATAAACGGTTATCATCAGGATGCCCATACTGCGTGATACTTTTTTTAAAAAGAACATCGGAATATAGAAAATCATGCTCGATGCGCAAAGTATGGCTGCATCGACAATGGAATCCATATCAACAGCGATCGGAGCAATTGATGCGGATAATCCCAATATCAGAAAGATATTATAAATATTCGATCCGATTACGTTACTGAGCGCAATATCACTGTTTCCTTTTTTGACAGCAACAATAGATGTGACTGCTTCAGGAAGTGATGTGCCGATTGCAACAACGCTCAATCCGATAAGTCCCTCATTAATGCCTGCGCTGTTCGCAATGATAACAGCCTGCGCAACGATCAGCTGACCTCCGCCCACAATGCCAAACAGCCCGAGCAAAATAAAAAATATATTTTTTAACGTTCCTGTCGGATGTAGATCAAGGCTCTCTTTCCATTCTTTGGAGTCTTCTTTTTGCTGCTTTGCATTTTGTTTTGTTTCCGACATCGTAAAGTATATAAAAATGCAAAAGAAGATCAAAAGAATGAGTCCGTCTCCTTGCGAAAGAACGTTTTTTTTCGATTCGAACAGCATATCATACGATAAAATAAATAGAACAAGGGCGCCGACAACCGAATAAGGATAGTTTTTCGATAGAATTGATCGATTGATAGGCATTGGCCGGATTGTCGCACTGATACCGGCAACAATCAATAGATTAATTAGACAGGAGCCCACGACATTCCCGATTGCGATTCCGCCGCTTCCTTTGATTGCGGCCGTCAGGCTGACGGATAATTCGGGGGCGCTCGTACCGAATGCAATAATTGTCATTCCAACGATATGAGCAGGTATTCGATAGCGGAATGCGAGCGACGACGCACTATCCACAAACCAGTCGGCACCTTTAATTAAAAGAATAAAACCCAGAAGTAAGAGTACGATTGTCCACAGCATATTGAATCATCCTTATTTTTGTCTTTCCGTATTAGTATATCATATTGTCGGATGCCACTGACGGATCATCGTTGCTATGTAATCTAAAAATAGATTTTGCTTGCTCTTTTCAGTATTCTTCGTTATAATATGCACAACTAAATTTAGATACCGATTCTTAACTGTACGTTTCAGCGAAGAAACGGCATTCTTTTTTATCCCGAATCTTTCGAAAGGAGATAAACATTATGTTAGGAATTCCCGATTTTGGTATTATTGCTGCATATTTATTATGTATCCTGAGCACTGTTGCATGCGTTGTTTACGGGATTGTCAACTGGAATAAAGGCGGCGAAGACGAAGGCGCACAAGTTGCTGAGGAAGCGGTTTGGGAAGAAATGCAGGAGAAAGTTGATGAAAGCCTGTGATTTTTTTTCTTACTAGTTTTCTGAAATTTCAGAAGATTCAATACATTTCTTTTTACTGAAATATTTTTGCGAATTGAGGAAGAAAAATGAATTTATTAAACATTATTGTTTTAATCGTGTACCTTTTTATTCTGACTTTGCTCGGATATCTGGGATTTAAGCAGACAAAAACATCTCAAGACTATCTGTTGGCAGGAAGGAAAACACATCCGTTGGTGATGGCGCTTTCCTATGGCGCAACCTTCATCAGCACATCTGCAATTGTCGGATTTGGCGGACTTGCGGCAAATTTGGGTATGGGACTGCTTTGGCTGACTTTCTTTAATGTGTTTATCGGTATTTTTATTGCATTTACGGTTTTTGGAAAAAGAACCAGAAAAATCGGGCATACGCTCGATGCGCATACATTTCCTGAGCTGATCGGAAAACGGTTTGATTCGAAATTTATTCAGGGGTATGCCGCATTACTGATTTTTATCTGCATGCCGATATATTCTGCCGCAGTGATTAAGGGCGGCGCAAATTTCATTCAGACATATTTCGGTATTTCATATTATGTGTCAATGCTTTTCTTTGTTGCCATTGTTGCAATCTATGTTTGGATGGGTGGCATGAAAGGGGTTATGTACACCGATGCCTTTCAGGGCGGTATCATGTTTCTTGCAATGATTATCCTTTTATTCGCAGCATATGGTGAGCTTGGGGGAGTAAGTACCGCGCATCAACAGCTGACGGATTTATATGCGCAGCCTGATGTGCAGGTTTCTCTTGCGAAATCAATTCAGAGCGGTTTCCAGGGATGGACTTCCATGCCAAAATCAGGTTCGCCGATTTGGTGGAGTATGGTTTCCACCATCGTGATGGGTGTCGGAATCGGTGCACTTGCGCAGCCTCAGCTGATCGTTCGTTTTATGACAGTAAAAAGCAATAAAGAACTGAATCGAGCAGTGTTATCCGGTGGTATCTTTATTTTGGCGATGACCGGAATTGCGTTCGTTGTCGGTGCACTGGCAAATGTGCTGCTTTACAAATCGACAGGCAGTATCGCAATTACGGCAGCGGGCGGGGTCAATGACAATATCATTCCGCTGTTTATCAAAACTTATCTGCCGGGATGGTTCTCGTCGATTTTCCTGATTTCGATGCTGGCGGCAGCGATGTCGACAATCAGCTCTCAGTTTCATACAATGGGTACGGCGGCCGGCAGAGATCTGTACGAAAAAACATTTGGGAAAACAGGCAATACCATGTTTGTAACGCGGATCGGAATTTTGGTAGTTATCATTATGAGTACAGCTTTGGCTTGGTTTTCCAACGGACTTCCGGTTGCGGAAGGAATCATTGCGAAATTCACAACCATATTTTTCGAGCTTACAACCGCAGCATTCCTGCCGATGTATGTTGGGGCGCTTTATTTCAGGACACTGCCCAAAGCAGCTGCAAAAGCAAGCATGATCACAGGCTCGGCCGCCTGGTTTGTCTGGACATTCTTTGTCCATGCTAACGCGGCATATCTTCAGATCTGCAATTTAATATTCGGTAAGGCAACTCTTGTCGCAGGGACATCACTGCAAAGCTGGTCAATGATCGGAACGACCTTTGTTGCATTGCCTGTTTCAATACTCACAATGGTTGCAGTGTGGATTGTATATTCGGTGAAGAAGAAAACCGACATCGATCCGGATCATGTCAGCAACTGCTTCACCGGAATTAAATAGACAATGTTCCAAATAGAATTGTTCCTGCCGTCCATGCGCAGGAGCAATTTTTTATTACTTTAAGTCAAAAGCGCAGAACGCCTGATAATGAAAAGGGTAAAATAGAAAAACAACTGAAAGAAAAAAGGATTGCGGAATTTATATAATTTTATTATAATTAAAAATAATTCGCGGCAGTATTTTTTACGAAACAGATCAAAATCGAAAAAAAGTTCCGCCGTACGGAAAGGGGAAACAGTATGTTTTTGGGATTGAGTGACTTTGGAATTATTTTGGCATATGTTCTTTGCGTTCTCAGCACTTTGTTATGTGTCGTTTATGGTATCGTGAACTGGAACAAAGGCGGAGAAGATGAATCCGTGCAAATTACGGAAGAGTCGGAATGGGAATCGAAACAAAATATAATTGACGAAGAATTATAATTGATTTGATTTTGCAGATGAGATTGAATTGATATTGCCAAAGGAGAACAAATGAACTTATTAAATATTATTATCTTAATCATTTATCTTTTTATTCTTACTTTTCTGGGGTATGTCGGATACCGGCAGACCAAGACATCACAGGATTATCTGCTCGCAGGCAGATCAACCCACCCATTAATTATGGCACTTTCTTACGGAGCAACATTTATCAGCACATCCGCAATTGTCGGTTTCGGGGGGCTTGCTGCGAATATGGGCATGGGACTTTTATGGCTTACTTTTCTGAACGTATTTATCGGGGTCTTTATTGCGTTTGTCATTTTTGGAAAGCGAACAAGAAAAATCGGACACACACTGGACGCGCATACATTTCCGGAACTCATCGGAAAACGATTCAATTCCAAGTTCATTCAAGGGTATGCGGCTCTGCTCATTTTTTTCTTCATGCCGATCTATTCCGCCGCGGTAATTAAAGGCGGTGCGAATTTTATTCAAACGTATTTCGGAATGTCTTATTACGCTGCATTGATCTTCTTTGTATCGATTGTTGCGATTTATGTTTGGATGGGCGGCATGAAGGGGGTCATGTATACGGATGCATTTCAGGGCGCTATTATGTTTTTTGCAATGATTGTACTGCTTTTCACCGCATACAGCAAATTGGGTGGGGTGACATCCGCACATCAGCAACTGACGGATTTATTCTCTCTGCCGGATGTGCAGACTACGCTGGCAAAATCAATACAAAACGGTTTTCAGGGATGGACATCCATGCCCAAGGCGGGTTCTGCAACATGGTGGAGTATGATTTCAACGATCGTGATGGGTGTTGGCATCGGTGCGCTTGCACAACCGCAAATGATCGTGCGTTTTATGACGGTCAAAAGCAACAAAGAACTGAATCGTGCAGTCGTTTCGGGTGGGATTTTTATTCTGGCTATGGCGGGAATCGCTTATGTCGTGGGTGCACTTTCAAACGTCCTTCTGTACCAGTCAACCGGTTCAATTTCCATCGTGGCGGCAAGCGGTATCAGCGACAATATCATTCCTTTGTTTATTAAAACATACCTGCCGGGATGGTTTTCTTCTATCTTTTTGATTTGTATGCTCGCTGCGGCAATGTCCACAATCAGTTCGCAGTTCCACACGATGGGGACAGCGGCAGGCAGAGACCTGTACGAAAAGACGATGGGGAAAACAGGTAATACCATGATGATTACCCGTGTAGGGATACTGGTCGTCATTATCATGAGTACTGCAATTGCATGGTTTTCGAACGGTCTTCCGATTGCCGAAGGCATTATTGCCAAATTTACGAGTATTTTCTTTGAACTGACAACAGCCGCGTTCCTACCCACTTACATCGGGGCGCTGTATTTGAGAAAATTACCGAGAGCAGCTGCAAAAGCCAGTATGATCGCAGGATCGGTATCATGGTTTATCTGGACGTTTTTTGTTCACAGCAATGCATCCTATTTCCAAATCTGCAATCTGATTTTTGGCAAAGTATCCTTGGTATTGAATACGCCGTTCCAAAGCTGGTCGATGATCGGCACGACGCTGATAGCGTTGCCGATTTCGGTTTTGACAATGATTGTTGTTTGGGCAGTTTATGTCGTCCGTAAGAAAAGTGATCTTGATCCTGCATTTATCGAAGATTGCTTTGACGGAATCAAATAACAAAAGGCCGCAGCAATTGCGGTCTTTCTTTTGCAATTATGTTTATTTCCAAATAGAACAACGCACTGCGGGGAGAATATCCTCTCATATACTGCTACAAACCGAAAAAATAATACGATATTATTAACAGGAAGAGAATGAATATATTAAGTGCTATTACAATTATCAATGCCTATAGTTTTCTTTTGATCGGAGTTTACATCCTGCGTCAGAATTCAAAAAATATATTGAACAGATTGGCGGCTGCTGTCAATCTTTGTTTTATGATCTGGTGTTTGTCCGACACCTTCTTCTATCATGCCGCAAATTCTGTCATTGCCATGCAATGGCATAAAATCGGATCAATCGGGTGGATATTTCTAACCGCATTTGCATTGCATTTTTTCTACTTACTTGCCGGCCGCTCCCTGACAGTCGGACGATACCGGTTAAATTATTTATTGTATCTGCTGCCGATTATTTTTTTCGCTCAAACGTGGATTGCCGGAGCATCTCCGATCGCAAAAGATATGGTTGAAAGTACATCCGGTTTGGGGTGGACTTATGTTCCAAACACGGATTCGATTTGGTTCTGGATTTTTACCTGTTATTTGCTCTCTTACTTCACAATAGGGGTGGTGCAGACACATTTTTGGGCAAAGAGCAGCAAACGTCTCAGAGTCATTATGCAGGCAAAGGCAATCATCGCTATTGACACCGCAATGATTCTGCTGGGCTTTGGAGTGGATATTATATTGCCATCTTTTTCGACAGCGGTGCCGCCCCTATTGAATGTGGTATCGATTGTATGGGGGATCGTATTCTTCTACATTGCCAAAAATTATAAGTTATTGGATGTTTATGCTATCGTTACACCGGAGCTGATTATGGGTACGGTGATGGATCCGATTATACTCATCAGTCCGGAAGGCTTCATTATGATGTGTAACCCAGCGACGGAACGGATGTTGGGATACTCCTCGCAGGATTTGATCGGCAGGGAGTTTTGCGATCTGTTGAAAGGACATAAGTACAACAATAATCTGATCAAAGTACTGGTAGAAAAGAAAGTGATGCGTGATGTTGAAATTGAATTGATCGATCGGGAAGAGAATGTGATTCACACGAACGCATCCCTGACACTGGCTGAGAATAAAATAGACGGTTTGATCGGGATTGTGATCAATCTGCATGATGTTTCCGAATATAAAGCAGTAACGAAGTATTGGGAAGAATTGGCAAATTACGATAAATTGACGAATCTTCCGAACAGAAGGCTGTTTTTGGCTCGACTGCAATCCGCAATGGATGATTATATCAAAATGGAACGAAAATTCGCACTCGCGTTCATTGATCTGGATGGTTTCAAAAAAATTAATGACACATATGGACATGATTTTGGAGATCAACTGCTGATTGCTTTTTCGGAAACGGTTAAGCGTCGTATTCGAAAACAGGATATCTTTGCCAGAATCGGCGGAGATGAATTTGTTTTGCTCTACTATGATGCGGAATCTGCAAAACTGTTATTGGATCAGATTCATGTGTTAAGAAAAGAACTTTTGAACCCGCTGTGCATCAACGGTACCCGTATTCAGATCAGTATATCAGTCGGCATCAGCAGTTGTCCGCACGACGCACATACCGCAGAAGAATTGTTCCGTATTGCCGATCAACGAATGTATCTCGACAAACAGACAAAAAAAGAGACATCAGCTCGTAGCTGCGCAGAAACGACAGCCACCTGAACGATTGCATGAATCCGGCAGAATTTATGATATAATTAAGTAGCGTATATCGGAAGAAAACCGCAACAATGACCACAGGAAGTTTTATGAGAAAATACAAAATCAGACTGAACAGAAAAAAATTTCGCAGAAGAATGTTCGGATTTCTTTTGATACTGGCATTGATTGTTTGCAGTATTATTTTCGTACCAAGGTATTTAAGCGAGCATACGCAGAACCAAAATCCGGGTAGGACGACAGTTCGGTCCACAGAAGTATCTTATGTGCTTCGAGACACCGGCGGATTAAAAGTGACAGCGGCGCTGACGTTGATTCAGGATTATTTTACGACATATTATACCTCGCTGGGTACGCTGAAAACAGCGGATCTGACGAAATATTTTGATAGTAACGATGCACTTGGGTATCAGAGTGCGCAGATGAATCAGTCGGCTATGGATTATATGATTACGTATCGCAGCAGCGGCATAAATGATCTGGGATTTGCCCAATGTACCTGCGGTGTCACCATTACGGATGTCAGTAAAGATGGCGATTTCCTGAGCATCGAGCTTATCTCGGACGAAGAAGAGCAGTTCTCATATTTAGGCGATACGGCTTCCTCTATGTGCGGAATTGCACATACCTTTGTCTTAAAGAAGACAGATAACGGTTATCTGATTCTTTCTCATGAATATGAGGATTCTGCTTATCTTTCAATCGAAGAGGCGGTACAGACATATACAAAAAGCAATGCCTCTGCTTCCAACGAAGAGTTGAAGCAAGTAATCGACAGCAAACGCACAGATCTCGAATCGCAGGCAAAGAATAATCTGAGTCTCTACGAGACACAGCGACAGTCTTACATTGCAAACCCTTCTTCCTTTGCGCTCAATCTTTCCTGTGATCATGTTTATAATAGGGATGCCGCGGTTGCTTATTCCAATCAATGGGTCGGGGAAACGGAAGTGACCCGCAACGACAGCGTATGGGAAACGTATGATTACGCCGGAGGCAACTGCAACAACTATGTTTCGCAATGTGTTTATGCCGGCGGGATTCCGATGGATGCAAAAGGCAATCAGATATGGAAATGGTACAGCGATACACCGGACAGTACCTCTGCAAAAACAGGGAGATCTCCTTCCTGGACACAAGTCGATTACTTTTATGATTATTGCTCCGATAATACGGGTTATGGCATTGCCGCCGAGATTTCGAATAATTTGTATTCCGGGGATATCGGAGATGTGGTGATTATGGATTGGGGCGACGGTTGGTCGCATGTCGTGATGATTACCCAAGTTGTAAAAGACGCAAACGGGAATGTGACAGATTATCTGATTAATTCGAATACATCCGACCGAAAGAATTATCCCCTCTCTGCTTACGGTTGCGTAAAGATGAGTGTGATCCGTATTGCGGGTTGGAACAATTAATCAAAAAAAGGAAAGAGTATATTTAATTTACGGAATATAAATGATTTTAGGAGGCTTACCGAATGGGAAAAGCATTGATTGTCGGCGCGGGTGGTGTGGCAAGCGTGGTGATTCACAAATGTTGTCAGCATCCCGATGTCTTTGAGGAAATTTGCATCGCAAGCAGAACATTATCGAAATGCGAGGCGATTAAGAATAAGCTCAACGGAGGCAAAACGAAAATACAGGTTGCCCGGCTTGACGCAGACTGCACGGATGAAGTGATCGCTCTGATCAAATCGTTTCAACCGGATGTCGTCATTAATGTTGCGCTGCCATATCAGGATTTAACAATTATGGATGCATGTCTTGCAACAGGTGTGGACTACTTGGATACGGCGAATTACGAGCCGCCCGACGTGCCGAAATTCGAATATAAATGGCAGTGGGCATATCGCGAACGGTATGAAAACGCAGGCATTACTGCCTTGCTGGGCAGCGGATTTGATCCGGGGGTGACAAGTGTATTCGTTGCATATGCGCAGAAGCACTATTTTGACGAAATACATACCATTGATATCGTTGACGCAAATGCCGGTGATCACGGCTATCCGTTTGCGACCAATTTCAATCCGGAAATCAATATCAGAGAAATTACTGCGAACGGCAGTTATTTCGAGAACGGCCAATGGATAGAAACACCGCCTTTGTCAATCAAGAAAGAATATGATCTGCCGGAAATCGGAGCGAAAAATATTTATCTGTTGCATCACGAGGAAATGGAAGCACTGGCTTTGCACATAAAAGGAATCAAGCGTATCCGATTTTGGATGACATTTTCCGATAATTATCTGAATCATCTTCAGGTGCTGCAAAATGTCGGTATGACTTCGATCGAACCGATTGATTTTGAAGGACAGAAGATTGCCCCGCTGCAGTTTTTGAAAGCAGTGTTGCCGGATCCCGCTTCGCTGGGTTCTCGTACCAAAGGAAAAACCAATATCGGCTGCATCATGACGGGTATAAAAGACGGAAAACCGAGAACGTATTATATCTACAATGTCTGTGACCACGAAGCTTGTTACAAAGAAGTCGGTTCACAGGCGATCTCTTATACGACAGGGGTGCCCGCTATGATCGGCGCAATGCTCATGATCAAAGGGATCTGGAAGAAACCCGGCGTATATACGACGGATGAATTCGATCCCGATCCGTTTATGGAGGAACTGAATAAATGCGGACTTCCGTGGAAAGAAGATTTTTCACCGTCGCTGCTCGACTAGCGGACGGTTTTCCCTGAGAGGATTTTATGAATTTTGATATTGACATTTCCAATTTAAAAACACCTTGCTATCTGGTGGATGAACGATTGCTTGAAAGAAACCTGAAGATTTTGGATGCCGTACAACAACGAACGGGATGCAATATTCTGCTTGCACTCAAAGGATTCTCTATGTTTTCGACATTTCCGCTCATCGGAAAATATTTGTCCGGTATTACGGCGAGTTCCTTACATGAAGCTAGGCTGGGATACGAAGAGATGGGAAAACAAGTGCATATTTTTGCACCCGCATATTTGGAAGATGATTTTGATGCAATCATGCATTATTGCGATCATATTGTGTTTAATTCTTTTGAGCAGTGGATGAGATACAAAGATCGCATCCAAAAAAACAACGATAAAAAAATCGAATGCGGTATCCGCGTCAATCCGGAGTATTCCGAAATAGAAACTGCGATTTACGATCCCTGCAGTGCCTATTCGCGACTCGGTACGACGCTCACTAACTTTCGTTTTGATCAGACGGAAGGATTGGACGGGATCCATTTTCATACGATGTGCGAACAAAATTCGGACACACTGGCACGCACCGTTAAAATTGTCGATGAAAAATTCGGCAGTGTGATCAAAAATATGAAATGGATTAATTTCGGCGGCGGGCACCATATTACAAGAGATGACTACGATACGGAACAATTGATTCGTTCCATCCTGTATTTTAAAGACAAGTATGGAATTGATGTCTATCTGGAGCCGGGCGAGGCTGTTGCGCTGAATACCGGATATCTTGTGGCTTCCGTTTTGGATATCGTGAGCAACGGTATGGATATCGCTATTCTGGATGCATCCGCAGCCTGCCACATGCCGGATGTGCTGGAAATGCCGTACCGCCCGAATATCATCGGTGCAGGGCTTGCGTCCGAAAAACAATTTACGTATCGTCTGGGAGGCAATACCTGTCTTGCAGGGGATATTATAGGGGACTATTCGTTTGACCGCCCGCTTAAAGCCGGAGATAAACTTGTTTTTTGCGACATGGCACACTACACAATGGTGAAAAACAATACCTTCAACGGGATCAATCTGCCGTCGATTGCATCATTCAATCCATCGGACGGAATAACCGTTATTCGGCGATTCGGTTATGAAGATTTTAAAACAAGGTTATCGTAGAATGAACTTAAAAGAGGGAAAAGAGATGAAGAAACCGCATTGGAACCGCTTGATCATCCTTATATTAATACTGCTTTCGGTCATATTTGCTGTGATTCAATTGGTTGCATTTCACGATACGAAAGAATCTGTTTTCCTGTTTTTGCAGGATATGATATTTCTGCCGATCAATATCCTTTTGGTGACATTTATTCTTGATAAGATTCTGCAATTCCGCGAAAAGCAGGAAAAACTGGATCATATGAATATTGTCATCAGTGCGTTTTTCAGCGAGATCGGGAATAACCTGCTGCGTCTGCTGAATGAAAATGTAGCGGAGCTTGATCAGATCAGAGATTTGCTTGCGATGAATTCGGACTGGAGTGACGAGTCATTTCGTCGTGCGGCACAAACGGTCAAAGATTCTTCTTACACCGTCATTCCTACGGCGGAATATCTGAGCAATCTGAAAATCGAAATGCCTGTTGATCGCACACTGATTATCCGCTTGTTTGAAAACCCGAATCTGCTGGAACATGATTCTTTCACTGAAACCGCATGGGCAATCTATCATCTGATCGACGAGTTGGATAACCGTGATGATATTCTGCAATTGCCGGAATCGGATATCAAACATCTTTCGGGCGATATCGTGCGGGCATACAGTCACTTGCTGTATGAATGGATTTATTATATGAAGCATCTGAAAAATAAATATCCTTATCTGTGGTCGCTTGCGGTTAGAAACAATCCGTTTGTTGAGAATCCGTCGGTAATCATAAACGAGTAACGCCATAACAAAGAAGATACCGTCACATGGAGGTATCTTCTTTGTTGCATAATAAGCCGTTTTGCACTTCCTGCAAATAGCATTGATCTGAAGAGAAGGAATACGCGAAATGGAAATATTTGTTTAATATTATTGACTATTATGGTAGAATAATAATGGAAATAACAAGTGAAAAACAGCGAGATCCATTCAAACTTTCCGTACTGCTTTACAGATACCGCAGACGGATTTTACGAGGAATGGGTCTTCGTCGGTTTTTTATGGAGGAATCATTGTTTCACAGAATTTATGCAGAAAAAAAAGACGGTTTTGACGTTGAATCAGTCAAAGTGACCACCGAAATCAAGGAACAACTCCAGTTGCCGGGTCTGCTGTCGATCAGAGTACTGAATCGTTACGATGTGGAATTGGAATCCAATAAACCGTTTGACGATTTCATCTACGGAATATTTGCCGAAATCAATCAGGATGATGTGATGACACAACCGCCGCTATTGGCTCCCGATGAGTCTATGTTCGGAATTAAATATCAGCCCGGACAGTACGATATCCGATGTGATTCTGCAGAACAGTGTGTCAGACTGATTGACACAGAAGCTGTTGTGAAAGTGAAACATGCAAAACTTTATCTGGTGAAGGGCGATGTGCCCGGAACCGACATAGAAAAAATTAAATCATACATGATCAATCCTGTCGATTCGACGGAAGCGATCCTGACGCAAACCGAGCAATCAGAGAAAACACCAAATATACCAACCGTCAGAGTAGTTCTTGAAGGCTTCACCGATCTGAGCGACGATGGTCTCAAACAAATGATCACGGATCAGTCGCTGGCAATGGATCTGGAAGATATTAAATGCATCAGGGACTATTTTAAATTGGAAGAAAAACGAAATCCGACACAAACGGAACTGCGGGTGCTGGACACCTACTGGTCGGATCATTGCAGACATACCACATTTTCCACAGTACTCACGAATATTACATTCGCCGAAGGACTTCTGAATCAATCGGTGAAAGATGATTACGAATCATATCTGCGCATGAAAAAAGAAATTGGCAGAGAAGATAAACCCGTTACTTTAATGGAAATTGCCACGATGGGTGCCCGATACAACTCTTATCGAGGACTTGACGGTGATGTGGAAGTCAGCGATGAAATCAATGCGTGCAGTTATCATATCAAAGCCGATATCGACGGAGAAAATTGCGATTATCTGCTGATGTTTAAAAATGAAACCCACAACCATCCAACAGAAATCGAACCGTTCGGCGGTGCGGCAACATGTCTTGGCGGAGCCATTCGCGATCCGCTTTCAGGGCGTGCTTATGTCTATCAGTCCATGCGGGTAACCGGTGCTGCCGATCCGACAGTGCCGATACATCAGACCATGAAAGGGAAATTGCCGCAGCGCAAAATTTCGACACAGGCAGCCGCGGGGTTTTCTTCCTACGGGAATCAAATCGGACTTTGCACAGGACAGGTACGGGAATATTATCATCCGAATTTTGCTGCAAAACGAATGGAGGTCGGTGCTGTCATTGCAGCCGCTCCGAAAGAAAATGTGGTTCGTTTGCAGCCCGAAGCAGGAGACTTGATTTACGTCATAGGCGGAAGAACCGGCAGAGACGGCATCGGCGGCGCGTCGGGTTCCTCAAAGGAACATAACGTGAAAAGTGTCGAGACTGCCGGAAGTGAAGTGCAAAAGGGGAATGCGCCCGAAGAACGCAAATTGCAGCGTCTTTTTCGGAAGGGCTTAATGCCACCGAACTGGCAATCAGTGAGTCTCAGGAACGCATGGCTGTCGTGATTGATCCGAAGAATGAAGCAGAATTTTTGTCGTATGTGAAAAATGAAAATATAGAATATTCCAAAACTGCCCGGGTCAGCGAAAGCGGCAGATTGATTATGACATTCAAAGGGCAGGAAGTGCTCAATATCAAGCGCAGCTTTATCGATACCAACGGCGCGGACAAATACGCAGTTGTGAACGTGGATTGCAATCGTGTACCGCAACTTGGAGAAGCGGCATCGTCCCTCTCCGAGTATCTGCGAACAGAAACAAAACAATTGAATGTTTGCAGCCAAAAGGGACTTACGGAGATGTTTGACAATACCATCGGCGCATCGACCGTGCTGATGCCGTACGGCGGAAAGCATATGCTTACGCCTTCCGATGTGATGGCATCAAAAATTCCGACTTTTGGGAAAGATACGAAAACAGTTTCATTAATGGCGCACGGTTTTGATCCTGAACTGTGTATGAAAAGTCCTTACTTGGGCGCTGCGGATGCAGTTTTGTCCAGCGTGACAAAACTGGTTTGCGCGGGTGCCGCTTATCAAACAATTAAACTTTCGTTTCAGGAATATTTTGAGAAATTGAAAACCGATCCCGTTAAATGGGGCAAACCGTTCAGTGCTTTGCTGGGTGCGCTGCGTGTTCAGAGCTCGCTCGGAATCAGTGCGATCGGCGGAAAAGACAGCATGTCCGGAACGTATGAATCGCTTGATGTACCGCCGTCACTGATCAGCTTTGGTGTAGCTGTGACGGATATTGATCATGTTGTTTCCAACGAACTGAAGAAAAGCGGATCAGCACTGCTCTTGCTCCGACCGAAACGAACGGAATCCGGGCTGATCGATTTGGAAAGCGCAAAGAAAATGTACGAATCCATCCATCGCGCGATTCAAAATAGAGAGATTCTTACCGCGAAAGCATGCGGTATCGGCGGTCCTGCGATTGCACTGATGCTTTCCGCGTTTGGCAATCAAATCGGTGCTGTGATCAATGACGGGATTTCATTGGCGCTTCTGACGTCTACCGATCATACCGAACTGCTGATTGAAACAGAGAACCCGAACGGTCTGGAATCGGCAGATTTTGACGTTATCCCGTTCGGAAAGACCGTCGATCAGTCAACAATCTCTTATCTGGAAGAAACAGTTGCTCTCGATGAACTGTTTCGAAATTGGAAACAACCGCTTGAGCATGTTTTTCCTTCCTCCGCAAAATCAGCTGTCGAAACGCAAACGATTGCTTATCGTAATGCATCGAAGAAAACTGCGACAATTAAATACGCGAAACCCCGCGTGGTTATTCCTGTCTTTCCTGGAACGAACTGCGAATATGACACTGCCCGTGCATTCGAAAAGTCAGGTGCGGTTTGCGAGACGTTGGTCTTCCGCAATAAGACGCGGAGCGATATTTCCGAAAGTGCGCAGCAAATAGCACAGATGATCCGCAATGCGCAGATTATCGCGTTCCCCGGTGGTTTCAGTGCCGGAGACGAACCCGACGGATCAGGCAAATTCATTGTTTCCGTGCTTCGCAATCCGATTATAACGGAAGCCGTGACCGATCTTATTGAAAACAGAGACGGTCTGATCCTCGGTATCTGCAACGGATTTCAGGCGCTGATCAAAACAGGGCTTGTGCCTTACGGTAAAATCTCTGTTCTTTCCGAAACAGCTCCGACGCTGACCTATAATACAATCGGACGTCATGTTGCAAAGGTTGCTTATACGAAGCTTGTCTCCGATAAATCTGTTTGGTTTTCCGAATGTGAGTTGGGCGAAGTACATGCCGTCGCTCTTTCTCACGGCGAAGGACGTTTTGTTGCCGAAAAAACGGAACTGGATCAATTAATCCGAAACGGACAAATCATCGCGCAATACTGCGATATCGACGGCAATATTTCGGGTGATCCCGAAATTAATCCGAACGGCAGTATGCAGAATATTGAAGCAATTACGAGTCCGGATGGCAGAATTCTGGGTAAAATGGGGCACAACGAACGTGCGGGCTGCGGGTTGTACCAGAATTTGGTCGGGAATTTCGATCAGAAAATTTTCCGTTCCGGTGTAAACTATTACAGTTAATGAAAGGTGGCATTCCGACATGGCAAAAATAGCAGTAGTGATGGGAAGCGACTCGGATTATGATGTCGTAAAAAAAGGACTCGATATACTGAAGCAATTTGAGGTATCCTGTGAAGTCCGTGTCATCTCGGCGCACAGAACACCTGCGGAGGCGGGAGAATTCGCAAGAAATGCGGAACAAAACGGCATTGAACTGATTATCGCCGCGGCAGGGAAAGCGGCACACCTGGCAGGTGTGATGGCGGGGATTTCTCCTCTGCCTGTGATCGGTATTCCGATCAAGACATCAATGATGGGTGGGCTGGATTCATTGCTCTCCGTCGTGCAAATGCCGAAAGGGGTACCCGTTGCAACGGTAGCAGTCGATGGTGCAGAAAATGCGGCACTCTTGGCAGTGCAGATTCTTTCGGTGAAATATCCATTACTCAGAGAGAAAATGATCGCATACAAACAGAATATGCATGATGAAATTCTCGCAAAAGATCAATTAATGGCTGAAGAAACGAAACAATTTTTATAGAATCCAATCAGGAGGAACTCAATGCAAAAACTGGACATGCTGTACGAAGGAAAAGCAAAAAAAGTATTTAAAACAGACGTTGCTGACAAATACATCATCGAGTACAAAGACGATGCGACGGCATTCAACGCACAAAAAAAAGGAACAATTCACGATAAAGGAATTGTCAACAACAAAATGACGGCAATTATTTTTGCCATGCTGGAAGAAAACGGAATCCCGACGCATTTTGAGCAGATGACCGATGACAGACATCAGATTGTCAAGGCAGTTACCATTTACCCGCTCGAAGTCATCATCCGCAATGTGGCAGCGGGGTCTATGGCAAAGCGGCTTGGACTGACCGAAGGGCAGGCGCTGAAAAAGACGGTGCTGGAATTCTGCTACAAAAACGATGCACTCGAAGATCCTCTCATTAATGACGATCACGTATTGGCTCTCGGACTTGCATCCGAGGAGGAAATTGCAAAAATACGTGAATATACATATAAAATCAATGATTTGCTCAAAGCGTTTTTCTTAAAAAGCAATTTAAAATTAATTGATTTTAAGATTGAATTCGGCAATTATCACGGGCAGGTGGTGCTCGCGGACGAAATATCGCCGGATACATGCAGATTGTGGGACGCAACGACTAACGAAAAAATGGATAAAGACCGTTTCCGCAGGGATTTGGGAAATGTGGAAGAAACGTATCGCGAAGTGCTTGCCCGTATTACGAAACAGTAACGGAAAATGAAAGGAAATTCAGTGGAAAAATCAGATAAATTTATCGACGCGTGCGGCGTTTTCGGCATCTGCCGTCAGGACGATTCATACGCGGCACCCTATGTTTATTACGGACTGTATGCTTTGCAACATCGCGGGCAGGAAAGCTGCGGGATCGTGGTAAACCATGGTGGGTGTCTGGATCAGACCAGAGGAATGGGACTGATCAGTGAAGTGTTTACTTCCGATTCGCTCTCCAAAGTACAGGGAAGCATTGCAATCGGTCATGTCCGTTATTCTACGGCAGGCGAAAGCAATATCAACAATGCGCAGCCGCTGATGGTCAATTGCAGAGAAGGACAAATTGCCATTGCCCACAACGGAAATCTTGTCAATGCAGTAACATTGAGAAACGAATTGAACGAAGAAGGCGTTGTCTTTCTGACAAACTCTGATACAGAAGTGATTGTGAATCTGATCGCTCGAAACTATCAAAACGGTATCGTGGAAGCGATTAAAAAGGTATCGGGTATTATCAAGGGCTCATATGCACTGGTGCTGACAGTAGGAGACAAGCTCATCGGCGTGCGCGACCCATTCGGTATCCGACCATTGTGCCTCGGAAAAACGCAGCACGGATATGTTTTGGCGAGCGAAACCTGCGCACTGGACGCAGTGGGGGCAGCTTTTATCCGCGACATTGCTCCGGGTGAAATTATTGTGATTGACGGGGAAGGAATTCATTCGGAATCCATGCGCGGCAATACAAAAAAACGTCCCTGTATTTTCGAGTATGTATATTTCGCGAGACCGGACAGTGTGATTGATGATATCAGTGTGTACAATTCACGCAGACTGGCAGGAACAATTCTTGCAAAAAAAGATGATGTTGAAGCAGATATTGTAATCGGGGTTCCCGATTCCGGGATTTCTGCGGCGATCGGCTATGCCGAAGTGTCGGGTATTCCGTATGGTGTGGGACTGATTAAAAACAGATATGTCGGGCGTTCTTTTATTCAGCCGGTACAGACAATGCGGGAAGAAGCAGTCATGCTTAAACTCAATCCGCTCAAAGAAACGATCATGGGTAAACGTGTGGTGCTGATTGATGACTCTATTGTACGCGGAACGACATCCAGAAAAATTGTTGATATGCTTCGTTGGGCAGGTGCAAAAGAAGTTCATTTCCGAGTAAGTTCACCTCCGACGACCTATCCTTGCTACTTCGGGATTGATACGCCGGATCGAAAAGAGTTGATTGCTGCTTATGCCAGCGAAAAAGAAATATGCAAGGCAATCGGTGCAGATTCCTTGAAGTATCTCACGTTATGCGAATTGGAAGAAACGGTAGGCGGTGAAGGCGATTTCTGTATGGGTTGCTTCAGCGGAAAATATCCGATTTCTTCAGATGAAATAGAATGCGGTTGAGGAGCGGCAATGGAAAAAATTACGTATAAATCTGCAGGGGTCGATAAAGAGGCGGGGTACGAGAGCGTCCAGAAAATCAAACAATTTGTGAAAAACACATATACTCCTTATGTACTCGGTGATTTGGGGAGTTTCGGCGGATGTGTGGAGCTTCCGACCGGATATAAGCGACCGGTGATGGTTTCAGGAACGGACGGAGTCGGCACAAAATTGATGGTTGCCCAGATGATGGACAAACATGATACCGTCGGGCAGGATCTTGTCGCGATGTGTGTCAACGACATTCTTTGCCATGGAGCAAAGCCGCTTTATTTTCTTGATTACATCGCATGCGGAAAAAACAATCCCGATAAAATCGCGCAGATTGTAAAAGGGGTAACGGACGGCTGCATTCTTGCGGAGTGTGCGCTCGTGGGCGGCGAAACTGCAGAAATGCCCGGCATGTATGCGGAAAATGATTATGATTTGGCAGGATTTGCAAGCGGTGTTGTGGAAAAAGAAAAATTCATGACCGGTGCTGCAATATCGGATGGAAACATCCTGATCGGACTGCGTTCGTCCGGATTGCATTCAAACGGATTTTCGCTCGTACGCAAGCTTTGTTTTGATCTCAAACAACTGCAGGTTGATTCTTATATTTCGGAATTTGGGAAAACGCTCGGCGAAGAACTGATCACCCCGACGGAGATATATGTGAAGGATGCATTGTCTTTGCTTGAAGCAATTGATGTGAAAGGCATGTGCCATATTACCGGCGGAGGGTTTATTGAAAATATTCCCCGTATGATACCGGACGGGCTGTGCGCCTCGGTTGATACAAAAAATATTGGGATTACACCGATTTTTGATTTTCTGATGCATGCGGGAGATATTGAGCTTGCTGAAATGTATGGGACATTCAATATGGGTATCGGATTTGTGATTGCCGTTGCACAAGAAGACGCTGATCGCGCAGTGTCACTGCTGAATCAATTCTCGCATCAGCCTGTGATAATGGGAAAAATCATTAAAGATGAGGTGAAGATTCGTTTATGTCTGTGAAATCGATAGCAGTTTTGGTGTCGGGCGGAGGCAGTAACCTCCAGAGCCTGATTGATGAAATTCACGGTTTTTACGGAAGGATCGTGCTTGTCGTTTCGGATACGGCGGAGGCCTATGCACTGCAACGGGCACAAAATGCAGACATCGCCACGGAGGTTGTTGATTATACGGTTTATTCCGATAAATCGCTGTTTTATGATGAATTGCTGCATCTTTTACAGGGGCATGAACCCGATTTGATCGTACTTGCAGGGTTTATGAAAATATTGCCCGGGAAATTCTACGAAGCATTCCCGAACAAAATCATCAATGTGCACCCGGCGTTGATTCCCTCATTCTGCGGAAAAGGGTATTATGGTATTAAAGTGCATGAAGCGGTATTGGCATACGGCGCAAAAGTAACGGGGGTCACGGTGCATTTTGCCGATGACAAAGCGGATCACGGTCCGATTATTCTGCAGCAGTGTGTTCCTGTGCATCAGGATGACACCCCTGAGGTGTTGCAACAGCGGGTATTGAAGACCGAACATCAACTGCTTCCGAAGGCCGTAAAATTATTCTTACAGGATCGTCTTGCTGTTGAAGGGCGCGATGTCCGCGTCTTAGACGAAAAATAACGTTTTATCTCAATCTGAAGGAGTTTGATATGATAAAAAGAGCATTGATCAGCGTTTCCGACAAAACAGGTATTGCGGAGTTTGCGAAAGAACTGAACAATCTCGGGATTGATATTATTTCGACTGGAGGCACCGCCGGAATGCTTGCCGAAAACGGAATTCCGGTGATTCCGATCTCTGACATAACGGGGTTTCCGGAATGTCTTGACGGTCGCGTAAAAACATTGCATCCCGCCGTACACGGCGGATTGCTGGCACGAAGAGACGATGCTTCTCACATGAAACAAATCGATGAATTGAATATACAGACAATTGATATTGTTGTGGTCAATCTGTACCCCTTTAAGAAAACGATCTTAAAGCCGGATGTATCATTTGAAGAAGCGATTGAAAATATCGATATCGGCGGACCGACGATGCTGCGTTCCGCAGCTAAGAACTTCCGGGATGTTGTTGTCATCATTGATCCGGAAGATTATACCGAAGTGCTGGCACAACTGAAAGAAACCCATGAGGTTACTTACGAAACGCGTATGTACTTGGCAGGAAAAGTATATCGTTCAACTGCGTATTACGATACACTGATTGCTGATTACTTCAAAAAAATCCGCAAAGACGATTCTTTCGAAGATTGTATCACATTTGCATATGACAAGGCGTCCGATCTGAGATATGGAGAAAATCCTCACCAGAAAGCCGTGTTTTACAAACAAATCACCGATACGGAAGGGACACTGGCCGAAGCGGAACAGCTTTGGGGCAAGGAGCTTTCCTATAACAATATCAATGATGCAAACGGCGCCATTGAAATACTCAAGGATTTCAATGGCGAACCGACAGTAGTGGCAGTCAAACACGCAAATCCCTGCGGAATTGCAAGCGCCGATGCTCTCTATGACGCATATGTTCGGGCATATGAAGCAGATCCGGTTTCTATCTACGGTGGGATCATTGCAGTCAATCAGCCGATCGATGCCGCGACCGCGCAAAAAATGACGGAAACATTTTTGGAAGTGATTATTGCGCCGGATTATTCGCAGGAGGCTTTGGAAATACTCCAAGCAAAAAAGAATATCCGTCTTTTGAAAATCGATCACCTGGATCGAACCCATTACGGCAGAGAAAGCAAAAAAGTACTCGGCGGTCTGCTGGTGCAGGATCGCGATGAAATACTGCACAGTGAACTGACGGTCCCGACAAAACGAAAGCCCACAGCCGAAGAAACCGAACAATTGATGTTTGCCCTCAAAGCAGTAAAAAATACAAAATCAAATGCGATTGCACTCGTAAAGA
>CAYUFL010000028.1:24924-25757 GCA_964444065.1 uncultured Lachnospiraceae bacterium | reverse complement strand
TAAGCACGCCGCCAGCGTTCGTCCTGAGCCAGGATCAAACTCTTAAAAAATTTATTTTAACGTTTTTTTCTTGGCTTAAAACTTATCGAAATTACTTTCTGCTTAATTCGTTTTTTATTTCTTCTCTCTATTCATTTCTCAATTAACTCGCTTCCTTTCACGCTCTGCGCCGCTTTCGCTTACGCTTCCCCGTTCAGTCAGCTTTTATATATTACCAAACCCCCTCCTCTTTGTCAACTCTTTTTTATCCCTTTTTTGCGCTTTTTTTTCCTTTTCTTTACACGATTCAAGCCATGTTCTTAAAGCGCTTTTTATACAACAAAAGCGCCCTTCGCGTGGCGCTTTCATCTGGGTTTTGCACCGCTTATTCTGTTTGCACGGTTGTTTCGGAAATCATCGAATGATCCTTTTTTTTCTGCAAATGATTTTCGTCTGTCGATTTTGTGTTGTTACGGGAGCTGCGGTTGCGCAATTCGCGCACCAACGTTACAGAGATTAAAATAACTGCAAAACAGGCTGCCGTCAGATAGCGCGCACTTTCGGTTGTGCTTCCGACCAACGAGCTGACATTATTCACAATGAGCGGCGAACAGAACAAACCAAAGCTGCTGGAAGCAGTAAAGAGCGCGATCGCAATGGTAGAGCCCGCAGGCGGCACAGAGGATGCAGAAGCGAGGATGCCTGTCGGGATAGAAGCCCCGACGCCCATCCCGACCATCGCGCCCCCGAGAAAGACAACGGGCAGCGACGGTGCCCACGAACAAAGCAAAAGCCCTCCTGCGATACTCGCAAGCCCTACTGTGATGGTATAGGTCTTAAGCCGTTTGTAAATA
>CAYUFL010000028.1:865-24914 GCA_964444065.1 uncultured Lachnospiraceae bacterium | reverse complement strand
GCCGGAAACAAAACTGGCGGTGGAGAAGCAGGCGGTTGCAACTCCGGTCAGTGCCTGTGAGCCGAGACCGGTATGTTTCAGCAGGAGAGCCACGTTTGTACTGTAAGTATACTGGCATACGGAAAAAAAGAAAATCAGCAGACAGTAATACAACAGTGTCGGGTTGAATATCTTAATCGCAGCAACATCTGCTTTCTTTGCCTTTTCCCCTTTGGGCAGTAAAAAATACACCACCAGCAATACGGGAATGGTAATGAGGTATACGAAATAGACATAGTACCAATTGATCGATGAAAGCCACCCCGCGCACAGCAGGATCATTGTGCCGCCGATGCTGAGTATGCCCGATTGTTTTCCCATCAGGGAGTTTCGCTCGCCGTTTTCAAAATAATCGGCAATCAGTGCCGTCGAAAGGGTCATCACGATTCCCTGTCCGAGACCGATGACAATCGCTGCTATATATAAAGTAGAGAGTTGTTCATGAAAACTCAATGCGAACAATCCGCCAAGGCTCATCATGAGCAGCGCAGTCAGCACCATATTCTTCTTTGTCATGAAATAGATGATTTTCCCCGAAAGCAAAATCGCAGTCAGTGAAGCCAATGTCGATAAGGTGAGTACCATCTGGACACCCGAAAGACTGGCAGCGGGAAACAATTCCCTGACTTTTGCCAATATGACGGACAATGCGGACGGAGACATCACCACGCCGGACATAGTCAAGATTGCGATTTTTGTTTTTATGGATTGAGACATTGTGCTACCTGCTTTCTGAATGATACATTGCCGAAACGTATCTGCTTCGGGACATTGATGGTTTTTATTTTACATGATATCAGTTTCTCGCACAACCGTTTTTTGTCACGAAGGATGAAATGTCAAAAAGAAAGTGCTGTTTTGCTTCGGGTTTTTTAGACAAATTTCAAAATAAATAGGAACCGCACAAAATGCGGTTCCTTCCGGCGCTCAATCACTCTTGCGGTGTATTGCCCTGACGGGTGGATTTTATTGTTTCACGCAGGATGGTCAATATCAGCAGCACGGCTGCCAGTACAGCTGCGCACAAATAGCGCGACTGCTCGCCTGCGCCACCGAAAAGCGACGTGATATTGTTGATGACCAGCGGAGAGCAGAACATGCCGAAAGCGCTCGCTGCGGAAAAAGCGGCAATGGCCGCGGTGCTGCCCGTCGGCGGCACCGCAGCTGCAACGGCAAGCAGACCGCTCGGAGTGGAGGAGCCGATGGCAAAGCCGACAAACGCACCCCCCGTCAATACGACAAGCAGCGACGGTGCCCATGCGCTGAGCAGAAGCCCGATCACAATGCAGGTGATGCCGAAGGTGAATGTGTATTGCCGGAAAATACGGATGATATGTGCCATAAACATACCCGAAAGAAAACTGGCAGCAGCAATGCATGCGGTTGCGACCCCGCTCATCGCGGAGGTACCAAGCCCCGTATTTTCAAGCAGCAAGGCGACATTGGTGGCATAAGTATACTGCGCGATCGAAAAGATGAAAATAACCGCGCAGTAATAGATCACAGTTGAATTGCTTATTTTTATCTTTTCACCCGGCCGAACTTCGAGTTTTGACCCTTTCGGCAGAAACCGTTTGACGATAAGAAATACGGGAATGCCGAGCAGATAGACGAAATAGACATAATACCAGTTCAGCGCCGAAAGCCAACCCGCCGCGAGCATAATCAGCATGCCGATCAGATTCAGCACCGCTGACTGCTGCCCCATCATGGCGTTGCGTTCGCCGTTTTCGAAATAATCGGCAATCAATGCGGACGAAGTGGTCAAAATCATTCCCTGTCCGAGTCCGAGCACAATGCCTGCCGTATATAAAGAAGCAATGCTCTGATGAAACAACAGCCCGATTGCTCCTCCGAGGCTCATCAGGGACAGTGAAAGCAGCATCATATTTTTTTTGCTCATATAATACACGAGTTTGCCGGATAATATGACTGCCGCAAGAGAAGCCAACGTTGCCACAGTCATCACAAGCTGTACGCCGGAAAGAGCGGTATCGGGGAACATATCCCGTACTTTTGCCAGAATAACCGAGATTGCCGCGGGTGACATAAGCACCGCCGACATACTCAATATCGCGATTTTTGTTTTTGTTGATTGTCTCATGAATATAACCTGCTTTCCTTTGGTGGGAGTCTCTTTCATTGATTACGGTTGAATGAAACTTTATTTTAGCGTATATTCCCGCTGCAAGCAACTGAAATTTACCATTACGGTACTAAAAGTACCGGATAAATCCCCTTTGATACTGCGCGATTCTATATTATAATGTAAGAAAACCATACGCGGCTGCATACCGCAGGCGCAGAATGACCGGATGCAGGTAAGGAGGACAGCAATGAGTGCAATTGTATTGAAACACATTCCTTTGTCCAAAGATATCGCAAAATCAAAAAAAAATACGCATATCGGTGACATCGGCAGCATGTCGGAGCGGATGGACGAATTGTATACAGATGCCGCAAAGATTGCCGTTCCGAAAGCGGTTTACGCTGCCGTACCGGTAAGCGGGATCGACGGGGATACCGTCACCTTGGCATCGACGCAATTCAAAAGCAAAATCATGCGCGCAAACCTAAGCGGGATTGAATGCGTATTCGCCTATACGGCAACATGCGGCGCCGAACTCGAGGAATGGTCGAAACAATTTACGGATCCGATTGACCGGTTTCTGTCGGACAGCATCAAAGAAATTATTCTGCATACCGCAATGGATTATTTGTTCGGGCATATATCCGAAACATATCATCTGACAAAAACAGCAAGAATGAGCCCCGGTTCGCATCCTGATTGGCCCATTTTGGAGCAGGCGCGCCTGCTCTCCCTGATCGGAGATGTGGGGCACCTGATCGGTGTTACGGTCACACCGACATCTCTGCTGCTGCCTATGAAATCCGTTTCGGGCATTCTGTACGCAACAGACGCAAGCGAACCAAACTGCAAGTGATTCGCTTGCGCAACACTCAAACAGCACGGCGCTTATCATAACGCATTGATTTGATTACAAACTTTTCCGGACAGATCGAAAATACACCCTTACCTGTGCACAAAAGCGGATTGCAACAATATTCAGTCGCAGTCCGTTTTTTTATGCAAAAACAAAGAGAAGACATCATTTCTCATAAACGATGTCTTCTCTGTTATTTTATTATTATGGAATCAGAATGCAGTCGGTGGTTTACTCCGCCGAATCCAGATACGCTTTCACGACTTTCGGGTTGGGAGAGCCCGTCATCTTCTTGGACTGCACCGACGTGCGCACGTCGAGCACATGATAGATATCCGCGTCGAACATGGGCGATGCGGAGCGCAGCTCGTCCAGACTCAGATCAGCCAGATAAATGCCGCGGGTAACGCAAATTTTCACCAGTCCGCCGATGATAAAGTGCGCATCGCGGAACGGACACCCTTTTTTTACCAGATATTCCGCCATGTCCGTTGCATTCACAAAGCTGTTCACCGTAGCAGCAAGCATTTTCTCATGATTGATCTTCACTTCGGCAATCATTTTGCGGAAGATATCCAGACAGGCACAGACAGTATCGATTGCGTCAAAGGTACATTCCTTGTCTTCCTGCATATCTTTGTTGTAGGCAAGCGGAAGCCCTTTCATCACGGTAAGCAGTCCGAACAACGAGCCGTATACCCTGCCTGTTTTTCCGCGGATCAGTTCCGCCATGTCGGGATTCTTTTTCTGCGGCATCATGGAGCTGCCTGTGGAAAACGCGTCCGAGATTGTAATATATCCGAACTCTTCGGTGGACCATAAAATCACTTCTTCGCAGAAGCGGCTTAAGTGCATCATTATGATAGACAGATCGGACAGAAGTTCCAGCAGATAGTCACGGTCGGACACCGAATCCAGACTGTTCTGCGTGACTTCGGCAAAATCAAGCAGTTCCGCTGTGTATTCCCTGTCGATTTCGAACGTACTGCCGGCAAGCGCGCCGCTGCCGAGCGGCATGCGGTCGGTGCGTTTGTATGTGTCAAAAAGACGTTCCCTGTCTCTGCGGAACATTTCGATGTATGCGCATAAATGATGCGCAAATGTAATCGGCTGCGCTTTTTGCATGTGCGTATAGCCGGGCATGACGGTCTCAAGGTTATCGAGTGCCAGCACCTTCAGTGCACCGATCAATTCCGTGACCAATGCGCTGATTTCATGAATCTGCGCTTTGGTGTACATGCGCATATCCAAAGCCACCTGATCGTTGCGGCTGCGTGCGGTATGAATGCGTTTTGCAGCATCTCCGATACGCTCAGTCAGAATCGCTTCCACTGCCATATGCACATCTTCATAGCGATCGCCGATGGCATATTTACCCGAAAACACCTGCTCTTTTAATTTCCTCAGCGCATCGGCGCACATGACTGCGTCTCCTTCGGAAATCACCTTTTGCTTTTCCAGCATGCGTACGTGCGCAATACTGCCCTCGATATCATATGCAAACAGCGCTTTGTCAAAGCGCAGTGAAGAGTTGAAATCATCTGCGGCTTTATCGGTTTCGCTCTCGAAACGTCCCGACCACATTTTCATAATACATCCTCCGTACCGATTTGTTATTTATCTTACCATGTTCCGCGCAAAAAGCCAATGCTTGCGCGGATTTTCCGCCCGGATCAGCACAGTGGCTCAAAAAACGGATTTGTCGAAATAGTGAATATCTTCGCGCAGTTTCCATCCGACCGCCGACCAAAACGCATGACCGGTCTCATTGTCCGCAAACACGATGGCTTTTACCTTTTCAATGCCGACTGTATTGAGCGCTTCCAGCACGTGCGCAACCAATTCTCCCGCAATGCCTTTTCTGCGGCAGTTTTGCGCAATCGCAAGATGATACACGATAGCACGACGCCCGTCATGCCCGCACAGGATCGTACCGACTACCTTCCCGTCTTCTTGCGCGACAAACGAACATCCCTGATTTCTGGCAATGAATTTTGCGATTCCCTCTTCGGAATCATCGCGTTCGTTCAGCCCGATGCCGGGGGTTGTTTTCCACAGATCAATGATCTGTGCGTAGTCATCGATTTGAAGCAATCGGATCATAAATTTGCCTCCAAAAAAACACAATACACATTTTCATGTGTATTATGCTTGTATTTATCAAATTGTACGCAAACCGAAAAGCGAGGGGGATGTCAGAAAAAACTACAAAACCGACATTTTAATGCTTCGCGGTTCGCTGTACTTAGGGGGATTGCTGATTCAATCATATAATATGGTAAAACCTACTGGTTTTTCATTTCTTTCATCAGTGCTCTGATTTTCTGCGGCAGTCCGAACAGCTTGATGAAGCCTTCCGCATCATGATGATTGTAGAGTTCGCCCGTCGCAAACGAAGCAATTTCTTCGTTGTAAAGCGAATCGGGGCTGATGATGGAAACCGTGATCAGATTGCCTTTGTAAAGCATCAGCTTCACACTGCCCGATACCGTCTCCTGCGTTTTTTCAAAAAAGGCATCGAGTGCTTCTCTCAGCGGGGTAAACCACTGTCCCGCATAGACAATATCGGCATATTTGACTGCGGCCGTGCGTTTGTATGCAGACATATCACGGTCGAGGCAAAGCTGTTCGAGTTCGTTGTGCGCAAAATAGAGGATCGTACCGCCCGGTGTTTCGTACACACCGCGGGATTTCATCCCGACGACGCGGTTTTCCACCATATCGATGATACCGATACCGTGTTTTCCGCCGAGTACGTTGAGCTTTTCGATCATCTGCGTTCCGCTGATTTTTTCTCCGTTGAGCGTCACGGGAATCCCTTTTTCAAAAGTCAGTTCCAGATATTCCGGCTCGTCCGGCGTATGCATCAGCGGGGTTGTCATTTCTAGTATTTTATCGTAAACCGGGAAGTTCGCGGGGCTTTCGAGATCCATCCCCTCATGCGAAAGATGCCAGATGTTCATATCCTTCGAATAGCTTTCTTCCGCGGACATATTCAGCTTGATGTCGTGCTTGATACAATAATCAAGCGCATCCTGACGGGATTTGATATCCCAGATTCTCCACGGTGCGATAATTTTGATTTCGGGTGCAAGTGCCATAATCGTCAATTCGAAACGCACCTGATCGTTGCCCTTGCCTGTTGCGCCGTGACAAATGGCGTCCGCATCGATTTCTTTTGCTTTATCGACAAGAATCTTTGCAATCAGCGGTCTGGCAATCGATGTGCCGAGCAGATATTTTCCCTCGTAAATCGCGCCTGATTTGATCATCGGAAAAAGATAGTCCTGTACCAGTTCGTCCGTCGCGTCCACGATCTGAATCGTTTCCGCGCCGTAACGCAGCGCACGCGCCTGCAGGTCTTCGCGTTCTTCGTCTTTGACCTGTCCGACGTTGACGCATACCGCGTGAACTTCGCAGTCATAATTGTTTTTGAGCCATGGCACAATGGTGCTCGTATCGAGTCCGCCCGAATATGCCAGAATAATTTTTTCTTTCATCTGCCTTACCTCTGTATGGATGGAACATTATTTGTATAATTATACATATGGATGAATAATTAGTCAAGAAAAAGAAGACGGATTTTTATCATTTTTCCTTCCTGTATATGATAAAATGGAATCAAACAGGAATTGGAGGGATTGTATGAGCGATGTATTCGATTTCAAAAAAGAGTACAAAGACCTGTATCTGCCGAAGCAGAAACCAATGAGCATCCAAGTACCGAAAATGAGCTTTCTTGCGGTAGACGGCGAAGGCGATCCGAACAGCGATGCTTATCAGAATGCCGTTTCCGCATTGTACAGCATTTCCTACACAATAAAAATGAGTAAAATGGGAGAGAATCGTCCTGCGGGATATTTTGATTATGTCGTGCCGCCGTTGGAAGGACTTTGGTGGACACCGGGTCCGTTTGAACTGTTTGAGCGGGCAGACTGGCTCTGGAGCGCAATGATCCGACAGCCGGAATTCGTGAGCACAGAAACACTCGCATGGGCAAAAGAACAGAGCGCAAAGAAAAAGCCGGATATCGACACGAGTGCGGTGAAACTGACGGAACTGACCGAGGGAGATTGTGTGCAGATGATGCATATCGGTCCGTTTGCCACAGAACCGGAGACGCTGGCTGTGATGCACGCATATATGGAAGCACAGGGGCTGCGCGATGATGTCGGCAGCGTGCGAAAGCATCATGAAATCTATCTGAACGATCCGAGAAAAACCCCACCGGACAAATTAAAGACCGTACTGAGGCACCCTGTTGCAGCGAGATAAACCCCACGGCGAAGACAAGTGCGGGCTGTCTGTAATTATTGAATGTATTTTATTTTATAAAATATGTTGAACCTCGCATCGTTTTCGGTTATAATCGTATTGCCGAAAGCGATGTTTTATATTTTGAACCTACACTTATTTTAAGGGATCCTGCGTCTATGATATGGCTGTCAAGCCTCCGAAACAAGGGGAAGGCAAAAGTACCGAGTAAGGAACCCACCTGGCATAATGCTAGGGATCAAAATATAGGACCCTTTCGGATCTTTTTTTTTGCCTTTTTTATGATTAATGCAATCTTGAGTGTACGGCTGCGAAAACGATATCATAATGGGCGGCAAAAGGATTGTAAAATTTTCAGTGCTGTGGTACAATCCATACCATAGAAACCCCATCGGAAAACACTTCCCAACCATTCAATTAGAAGGAGAACCGCCATGAGTGCAAAAATCAAGGATGTTGCCCGTGAGGCAAACGTCTCAATCGCAACCGTCTCGAGGGTCATCAATGATATTCCGCTCGTAAATGACGAAACAAAAGCCCGCGTGCTTGATGCAATCAAACGCACGGGATATAAACCGAACGCCATTGCCCGCAGTCTGAAACTGCAAAAAACAAACACCATCGGCGTGATTCTGTTTGACATTACGCGCATCTACTTTACACTGGGCGCGCGCGGCGTGGAAGACTACGCGGCGGACAACGGATACAACATCATCCTGTGCAACACGGACGGCGTGAAAGACCGTGAGAAAAAAGCTGCCGAACTGCTGATGCAAAAACAGTGCGACGGCATGATTTTCCTCGGTACCCTGATGTCGAAATCCCTGAAGGAAACCCTGCTTGAAACGAACGTGCCTGTGGTACTGGGTCTGGTCGAGGACGAAGAGGGCGATCTGCCCGGCGTGTATCTCGACAACGAAGCCGCCGCATACGACATGGTGAAATATCTGATCGAAAACGGACACAATGACATCGGCATCATCAACGTCGATCCGGTCACGGCATATTTCGCAAAGAAACGCCGCGCAGGTTATCTGAAAGCGTTGCAGGAATTCGGGCTGGACTATCACGAAGAATGGTCGCACGTGGGTGATTTCACCATTCAGGGCGGATACGATGCGATGAAGAAGCTGCTGCTGAACGAAAAACGACCGACTGCGGTATTCTGCACGAACGACGACATGGCACTCGGTGCACTGCGCTGCGCGGAAAAACGTGGCTTGGTGGTACCGGATGATATCAGCATTACGGGATTCAACGATTTCAGTGCGGCGAAATGGAGCAAACCCTCCATTACGAGCCTGCATCACGATATGTACGAACTCGGCGCGGAGTGTGCGAAAATCCTGATTGAAGAAATTCAGACAGGCAAGCACGAAAAACGAGACATGAAACTGGACTATTACATCGTCAAGCGCGAGAGCGTGAAGGACATCAGTAAGAAATAAACAACAAAAAAGGACGCAAAAACGTCCTTTTTTTATGCAGTTTATGCCGCATTCGTCTGAAAATACAAACATTCCGCCGTGATGCAGCGGCGGAATGCGAAGGAGAGGATTGATATTATGAAAAAAAGCGGTTAGCGATAATAAGCCGCGCCTGTCGGCACGAGGGTGGCGCCGAACGGCATGAGTGCCAGTTGGGCGAGTTTGAAGCACTGGATTCCGAACGGAATGCCGATGATCGTAATGCAGAACCCCACGCCGATTGCGGCTGCGGTGAGCGCGATTTCGACGCCTCCGAATAAAATCCAGAGCACGTTGAGCAGCAGTGATGCCGATCCTGTGCTGTAGCGGACTTCCTGCCCGAACGGGAAGAACGACAATGCCGCGAATTTGAAGCACTGCACCCCGACGGGGATGCCGATGATGGTCAGGCACCACAGGATGCCCACAATAAACCATGCCAACCCGAGGATAATCCCCCCGAGAAAAAACCAAAGTAAATTTCCGATCAGTCTCATTTCATTCCTCAATTCCTGTTGTTTACAATACCGTTATAACACAGAATCGGGGAATTGGAAACACACTTAATTGCTTTATAATGGGGGGTTAATACGGAGCCAATCAACCGCTGTTTATTTGTCTCTTACAGTTTTAATTGTCTGTCGGGCGCAACATACCCGGAGGTTTTTTTATAATCTTTTTCCATTCTTTTTACGATCATCCACGCAACGAATGCCAAGCAGGCTCCGAAAAACATAAAGGCTACCATACCCCACATTACAGGATCATAACGGCAATACACAGATGCACTGGCTAAGTGAGAAATCGTCAAAAGCTGCGCATCAAATTTTTTCTTACTTTTAATCAGATCAATCGAAAACAAAATACTTAATATCGGTCCGATGAACCCATACCATGGATACGCCTCAAAAAAACCGATTTCGTCTCCAAAGACAATTGCGTTGAAAACAAAAATCCCGATGGAGAGCAGCCATATCCCCCCAATTTCAACGAGAAAATAAATGCCGATGCCCGTCAGCCAGTTCTTCTGTTTTTTACTGACTTTTTTCTCTACATATTCTTTCCAAAGCATATCTGCCCCCTACATATTTACTGATTGACTTGCGAAACCAATGCCGCCCTGTATTCCTTCTCCAACCCGAACGCGCCGAGCACACCCATGACGTATACCGCAAACGCGATCACGACAAATGCCGCTGTGGCGATTGTCCACGTGTTCAGATAAAAACGCACAATGACATTCCAGAGCTGATATACGATCAGTAACACCGCCGCAATTCGGCTTTTGCCGATCAAAAGCCATAACCCGCCGATCAGATTTGCCGCCACCGCAATTGCCGCAATCACCAGCGAGGATGATAAAATCGCATTGCCCAGCATCTCGTCCGAACCAAGCACCATCGTCATCAGTGCGAATGACACCGCGATCAGCACAGCAATCACCATGCTGAAAATGGATGCCGTTAAAATGAATGCCTTTGTCTTTTTGCTTGCACCCGTTCTCCAAAATTCTTTTTTACTCATCACTTCTCTCCTTCATCCGAAAAATCCTGTCAATAAAAAATCCCCCGAACGTTCGCCAATATGCGAAACCGCTCCGAGGGTCTGTTCCGTCGCTGCCTGTGTTCCCTATCCGTCCGATGACGCAGTTCATCCACCCTCCGAGCAACTGTTGAATATAGTTGCATTATATCTAGAATTGAGGAACGTGTCAATCGCCTTCAGCGTATAATATGCATTACAGACTGCATAAACTTATAATATGCATTAAAGAATGCATAAATACATATTATGCACTTTTCAGTGCATATTGACTCAAAAAAAAGCAGCCCTCTCGAACTGCTTTTGTTTCACTATTTGTCTTTTCGCAGAAATACGCTTTTGTTCTCGGAGATGAGAATGTCCACCTTGCGGTCGAACCTGCCTGTCGGCAGATTCGGCAGAATAAAATCATCGAAGCTCGGCGCCAGCAGTACCGTATGATCGTCAAGTTTCTCAAAAAGACGGTCGTAATATCCGCCGCCGTATCCGATGCGGTCTCCCTGAAGGGTGAACGCAAGACCCGGCACGATAATCAGATCGAGCTCCTGCGGATCGATTGCCACCGCATTTTCCCGGGAAATCTCCATGATTCCCATTTTTGTCTGCACAAATCCCTGCGGATAGTTGGTCGTCTGCGCAAGGATCATCGAATGATCCTGCGGCACACAGATCGGCGTTGCCACACGCTTGCCGAGCGAAATGCACTCCAGCAGAAACGGGATCGTGTTCAACTCTTTGCCGAACGAAACGTACATCATCACGGTTTTCGCATGCTGAAATGTTTTCAGCCGCTTTACTTTGTCGAATATCGTCAGACTGATTTCGTCGATTTGTTCTTTTGTATAATTCTCACGCTGTGCCAACAGACGGCTTCTGAGTTCTTTTTTTTCGTTGTACATGTTGAAATGCCTCCGCACGCATCCAATGCGCCGCTCTTATTATAACAAAAAAAGTCGAAATTGCAATATGCAATACGGTTTTTTTGAGCGCAAAAAGTCGGAAAGCTGTTTCACCTCCCTTTTGAGTATGCTATAATAAAGCATTATATTGTGACCGAAAATGCATCGAACCACGAAAGGATACGGCATCAGATGGAATTGTACGAACAGACGGTATGCGGACTGCGCAAGATGATCGACGCGAAAGAGGTTTCCTGCAGGGAAGTGCTGGACGCGTACGTCGCGCGCATGGATGATACCGATAAAAAAATCAACGCATATATTACCAAAACAGTGGACAGCGCACAGAAAAAAGCCGATGAACTCGACCGCAAACTGGCGGAAGGCGCAGACATCGGACCGCTCGGCGGCATTCCCTATGCACTCAAAGACAACATGTGCACCAAAGGAATTTTGACGACCTGTTCTTCGCAGCTGCTGAAAAACTTCGTGCCCCCGTATAACGCGTTTGTCTACGACAGACTGGAAGAGCGCGGCGCCGTGCTGATCGGCAAAGCCGATATGGACGAATTTGCGATGGGTTCCACCTGCGAGAATTCGTCGTTCGGCGAAGTCAAAAATCCGTACGATCTCACCCGCGTACCGGGGGGCTCCTCGGGGGGTTCCGCGGCGAATGTTTCCGCGGGTTCTGCGGCATTTGCGCTCGGCAGCGATACGGGCGGTTCCGTACGAAATCCTGCTGCTTTCTGCGGCATTACGGGCTTCAAACCGACTTACGGCACCGTGTCCAGATACGGACTGATTGCCTACGCGTCCTCCCTCGACCAGATCGGACCGCTCACAAAAGACGCGGCGGACTGCGCAAAAATCATGAACGCAATTGCGGGTCACGACGAACGCGATTCCACCTCGCTCAATCAGCCGAAATTCGATTATGAGTCGTTCCTGAACGAAGGCATCAAAGGGATGAAAGTCGGCGTTGACCGCAAAGCGGTGGAAACGGGTCTTGATCCTGCCGTAAAGACCGCCTACGAAGCAACCATCGCAACCTTTGAAAGCCTCGGCGCGCAAATCGTGGACGTGAATTTCCGTCTGCTCGAATACGCTGTGCCGGTCTATTATCTGGTGGCATGTTCGGAAGCAAGCAGCAACCTTGCCCGCTTTGACGGCATCCGATACGGTGTGCGCGAATGGGGCGACAACGTGGAAGAAATCATTGTGAATTCCCGCAGCAAAGGCTTCGGCGACGAAGTCAAACGCCGCATCATGCTCGGCACGTATGCGCTGAGCGCGGGATATTATGATATGTATTACAACAAAGCACTCAAGCTCAGACGCCTGATTAAAGAAGATATTTATCGTGTGTTTGAATCCTGCGATGTCTATCTCTGCCCGACCACACCGATGCCCGCTTTGAAGCGGGGCGAAACGGTGGACGATCATATGGCATTGTATCTGTCGGACATTTTTACGGTAACGGCAAACCTGGCGGGCATTCCCGCAATGGCGTTCCCGGCGGGAATGACGGACGGAGGACTTCCGCTCGGCATGCAATTGTACGGTAAAGGGCTCGGCGAAGCGCCGCTGTTCCGTGCGGTGCACAATTTCCAGCTTGCCACCGACTGGCACAAACAAAGACCGAATCTGTAACCGAAACAAGAAGCATACGATACCGCCGAAAGGAAACCGACCGATGGATTATGAAATCGTCATAGGACTTGAAATACACTGCGAACTCAAAACGAAATCGAAAATATTCTGTTCCTGCCCGACCACATTCGGCTCACAGGAAAACGAAAATGTCTGTGAGGTCTGCATGGGGCTGCCGGGCACACTTCCCGTGCTGAATCAAACCGCTGTCGAATACGCGGTGCGTGCGGGACTGGCACTGAACTGCAACATCGCGAACTACAGCAAATTTGACCGAAAGAACTACTTTTACCCCGATCTGCCGAAAGCATATCAGATTTCCCAGTTTGATCTCCCGCTTTGTCTGGGCGGTCATCTGGATATCACGGATGACGCAGGCAACGAAAAGACAGTCGGCATTACGCGCATTCATATGGAGGAAGACGCGGGCAAACTGATTCATGCAGGCAATTCGACACTGCTCGACAACAACCGCTGCGGCGTGCCTCTGATCGAAATCGTATCGGAACCCGATATGCGCAGTGCGCACGAAGCGGAGGAATACGCCCGAAAAGTGCGTTCCATATTGGAAGCTGCGGGCGTGTCCGACTGCAAAATGCAGGAAGGCTCCATCCGTTTTGACGTAAATCTTTCCGTACGAAAAAATGCGAACGAACCGCTCGGCACACGAACCGAAATGAAAAACCTGAACTCCTTCCGCGGTTTGGTGCGTGCGGTGGAATATGAAACCCGCAGACAGATCGAAGAACTGGAATCGGGCGGAAAAATCATACAGGAAACACGGCGCTGGGATGACGAAAAGGGCGTGTCCATCGCAATGAGAACCAAAGAAGATGCGCACGATTATCACTACTTCCCCGATCCCGATCTGGTGCCGATCGTACTGAGCGATGACTATATCGAGACCATCAGACAGACCCTGCCGGAACTGCCGCACGAAAAGGCGGCACGCTACATCAGCGAACTGGGACTGAGCAAATATGACGCAGACCTGCTCACGCAGGATGCCTGCACATCCGCCTTTTTTGACGAAGCGCAGCAGACAAGCGGTAATGCCAAAACAAGCGCGAACTTCATCATCGGCGAAATTGCGGCAAAACTGAAAAATACGGATGACGATATGTCCATGCTGAAATTCACGGGCGCACAGCTCGGCGCATTGGTCATGCTGGCGGACAAGGGCGAAATCAACCTGAACACGGCGAAAAAAGTGCTGGCAACCATGTTTGAAACAGGCGATGATCCGAATGCAATCGTGCAGCGCGAAGGCTTGAAGCAGGTGAACGACACGGGCGAAATCAAACAGATTGTGGTGGAAGTCATCAAAGAAAATCCGCAGTCCGTGGAAGACATCAGAAACGGCAAAGACAAAGCAGTCGGATTCCTCGTCGGCCAGGTGATGCGCCGCTCCAAAGGAAAAGCGAACCCGCAGACGGTAAACGAACTGATTGCGGAAGTACTCAAAGAACTGTAAGACACCGCGGAACAAGCTTGATTTCAAAAAAGAAAGAAGGCCTTTCGATGGAATATAAAGTAAAAACTGTGCAGTGTCCGAAATGCGGATGCACGGAGATCATTGCGACACAGCTGGGCGGCTATACAGTCGCGGCAACGGATGTTTCCTTCCCGCTGCGTTCTTCCCCGCTGATGCTGGAGGTGTGCGCAAACTGCGGATTCGTTGCGGCAAGCTATGTCAAAGACCCGAAAAAACTGACCCGACACAGAAAATTACATGTCTGATACAGCAAAACAACCGGCATTACAACCCGAAAAGAGATGAACACATGAAAAAGAAAACTATAATTTTGACAATCACAATCGCATTGATTTTTGCGCTGAGCGGATGCACGGGCGGATTTTTCGGAAAAGTGAATTTCGGAATGACCCGCGAAGAAGCAAAAAAAGCCGAGTCAACACTCGGAGAACCCGCGACTGTATTCGACGACGAAAGCTATCTGTACCGCGAATATGTCCTGTACAATACGGGCGGTGATTTGATCTTATCGTTCGACGAAAACAATACACTCGACAAAATCACTTACTACGCATATACAGAATATACGACAGACGAAATCGAAGCGGAATTTCTGACACAGCTGCAGGAAGCCTATCCGGGCGCTGCCGATGCGTCGGCAACCACCTGGACGGTTGACGATAAAGACGTAACGCTGACGGTGCAATACGAAAGCGGCAGCTATCTGCTCGTCACATTTGTTCCCGCGGACGATTCCGCTCAGAAGTAATCGTAACGGGAAATCGAAGGGAGATCGGAATATGAAACGTAATCTGCAACGATTGGGAATTTTTGGCATTTGCGCGCTGACACTGCTCTGCGGTTCGTCATGCAGCAGGCATCTGTTCCGCAGTGTCGATATGGGTATGACAAAGGGACAGGTCGCAAAAGCGGAGAAAGATGCGGGCGATCCGTATATTATGGACAGCGGATCGTATCTGTACACGGGGCTGAGTTATCTGGATATGACAGGCACCGTGGTATATTCCTTTAACAGTGCCGACGAAACGGACAGTATCTTATTTATGGCGGATGAAGCCTACGGCAGTACGGATGCGTTCAACGCGGTCGTCAGCCTGATGAACAAAACCTACGGCGATGCACAGTATCAGAATTCTTCCTATGATGCGGATATGGGACAGGATGTTACTTCCATGAGCTGGCATGATGAAAAAAGCACATTGAACGTGATGCTGATCTGGGCACCCGACACCAGCCTGACAATCTATTTCGTACCGCTGAACGGCTCGGCTTCGTAAAAACAAATCAATCAAACAAGAGACGGCTTCCGAAAACAATCGGGATGCCGTCTCTTTTGATGGAAAACTTCGTAATATGAAAAACGAACATCCCATGTGTGGATCGCATCCCATGTAATCCGAATCAAACAGGACGCATACACGGAACGCGTAATGATGCAACATTCCAGATTTCGTACGCAACGTATTGTATTCGTTTCATGCAATCTGACGATCAACCGCAAACATACAAACAATGAACAACCATTGTGTGGTTCGCATACCGTGCGATCCACACATATGCATTCCACCCCGACAACCGATCATCCATATTGGATATGATGAATCATACGGAACGCGATACGTATCATTTGTATCGCGTTTCTTTTATTGCTGTACCGTTTCGCGTTCCCGGAAAGCCTGATGCCGAAAGTAGCGGATGCTCAGAATACCCACCGGAATGAAGTAGATGCACCAGAACTCGAGCACCGCAGTGCCGATCGAATCTGCGCCCTCCATGCCCGCATGAAACAAACCGAGCATCGGCATCAAAAAACAGGTGACGGCAAAAATCCCGTGGATCAATAAAAGGGCTTTCAGACAACGATCCCCTCTGTCCCGCACCGCAATGGTAAACCCCGCAAAAAAGGTTGACACTGCCATCAGGCAGTATCCCAGCATATCCAGATTGAACATCAGCCCGAACGAACGATAGTCCAACACACTCATCGCCTGCACGCTGAGCGCATCGTTCACCACCGTTGTGATCTGGGTAAAATACACAATCGAGTTGCAGACGGCATACATACACCCAAACACAATTGCGCACAACGCGGTAACTTTCGCATCTGCCCTGCCAAAACGAAAAATCCGCTGTTCATCATGACCAGCCCCCATGCGATAAATATACTGCTGATATAGCAAAGCGCCGTCGGTCCCGTCAGCATGGCGACGGCAAATCCGATAACACCTGCCAAATTGATTGCGGCGCCCGCAATCGCAACGTTCCTGTCCATGTTCATTTTCATTCTCCTCCGTAGATGGTTTCGATGATGGTATCGATATAACGATCACGTTCTGTTTTGTCCGTGTAATCAATATTCAGCGTCTGTTTCAGGACATCTTTTCGCAGAAAAGACGCCTGAAGAACTGCCGTCAGCGCAAAAGCCCGCTGCCTGTCATATTCGGACGGATTCCCATCCGAAAAGATGGATGCAAATCCAAAGACCGTTCCCATGGTATTGTCTCCTTCTTTCGGATCAGCAAAATCACCCAAAATCGAAATACGCGAGATCTGCCTGTTTTCCATCAGAAAATCAATCACCTGCTTTGCTGTGGATTTCAGCATATCCGTGCGGCTTTTTTTCTCCGGCAGGTCGGGACGGAACGAACGGATAACCCCTCCGATAATGCATTGGACGCATTGCTCGATCAGTATTTCTTTTGACGGGAAATAGTGATTGATCAAACCGACGCTCACGCCGCAGCCCGCCGCTATTTTTCGAATGGTCACTTTTTCCGTATTTCCATTTTCCTGCTCAATCAACGCAATGGTATTCGATATGATTGCTTCTCTTGTCTTTTCTGATTTTCCCATACGCTCATCCAATCGTTTTAAATTGAACACTGTTCAATTATAAGAATAACGTAAATCGTATTTTTTGTCAATCCTATCCATAAAAGACAGAAAAAAACAAAGGACTTTCCTCTACTCTGTCGAAAGACAAAGCAGACAGGATATGCACAGAGCGAAAATGTGCTATAATATCATCAGAGGAACACAGTATGGACATACGGGAAGAAAAAGAACGCAGAGAGTATGCATTTTTAAGCGAATATGCGCAGAAAGCGGCAGAGTCGAAAGGACGCGTGCGACCCGAAGAACCGTGTGAAATCCGCACGTGCTACGAACGCGACCGCGACCGCATCCTGCACAGCAAATCGTTCCGCAGGCTCAAACATAAGACGCAGGTTTTCATTGCGCCGGAAGGCGATCATTATCGCACGCGCCTGACCCATACGCTGGAGGTCTCGCAAATCGCGCGTACCATCGCGACATCCCTGCGGCTGAATGAAACGCTGACGGAAGCGATTGCCCTCGGACACGACCTGGGGCACACGCCGTTCGGACATTCGGGCGAAGAAGTGCTCAACGCAATCTGTCCGTTCGGCTTTGAACACAACCAGCAAAGCCTGCGCGTGGTGGAGCATCTGGAAAACGGCTGCGGACTGAACCTGACGCATGAAGTGCGGGACGGGATTCTGAATCATTGTTCCGGATACTGCCCTGCGACACTGGAAGGTCAGATTGTCTTTCTTTCGGATAAAATAGCATATATCAATCACGATATCGACGATGCGGTGCGCGGCGAAGTCTTAACGTATGACGATCTGCCGAAGGACTGTATTGCGATACTGGGAGACACCCACTCGAAACGGATCAATACCATGATCGTCGATGTGATCAAAAACAGTTACGGGAAAAACGAGATCAGAAAGAGTGCGCAGATCGAAGAAGCTACGCTCAAGCTCAGAGAATTTCTGTTCAATCATATCTATATCGGCTCGATGGCAAAACGGGAAGAAGCCAAGGCAAAGGACATGCTCCGAAGACTGTTCCAATATTTTGCCGAACATATCGATGCCATGCCTGCCGAATTTGAGCTGCGTGCGCAAACGGAAGGCATCGAACGCAGCGTCTGCGATTATATCGCGGGCATGACCGACAATTATGCCGTCAAGACCTATAAATATCTGTTCGTTCCCAGTTCCTGGGTATAAGCGCACTGTCCTAATATCATACAATATAACATCGAAGAAAGGAGGCATCGCGGTGGCGGGCAGATTTTCGCAGGATTTCATCAATAAAGTCATCGATGCAAACAACATCGTAGACGTCGTCTCGAAACAAACGCGTCTGGTCAAAAAAGGACCGCGTTATTTTGGTGTTTGTCCGTTTCACAGCGAAAAAACACCTTCTTTTTCGGTGCATGCCGACAAACAGCTGTATTATTGTTTCGGGTGCGGCGCCGGCGGAAATGTGGTCGGATTTGTGATGGATGTCAACAAATTCACTTTTCCCGAAGCCATCGAATATCTGGCGGGGCTCGCAAATATCCCTGTCGAATACGAAAGCGGCGGCACCGGCGACGATACCTACAAAAAGAAAAAACGGATGATGCAGATCAACCACGATGCGGCGAAATTCTTCTATGCGAACCTGTACAAGACACCGCAGGCACTGGAATATGTGCAAAAACGCGGACTTTCCGATGAGACGATGAAGACGTTCGCCATCGGATGGGCACCCGGCAACAATACATTGTATGCCTATCTGAAAAGCAAAGGGTACAGCGAAGCGGAACTGCTGGAAACAAGCCTGATTCGGGAACACAACGGACGGCATTACGACTATTTCAAAAACCGTGTGATGTTTCCGATCATGGATGTCTCCGACAACATCGTTGCGTTCGGCGGGCGAGTGCTCGACAATACACAGCCGAAATATCTCAACTCTCCCGAAACAGCAATCTTCTTCAAGCACAGCACCCTATACAATCTGAACCGTGCAAAAAAAGAACTGCCGAAGGAGCCGCTGATTATCGCGGAAGGATACATGGACGTGATATCCCTGTGGGATAAGGGCGTGAAAAACGTCTGCGCATCACTCGGCACTGCGCTCAATGAAGCGCACGCAAAACTGATCCTGCGCTACACGGACAATGCAGTGCTCTGCTATGACGGAGATGCACCGGGACGGGCGGCGGCAGTACGAGGCTCCGATATTCTGACAAAGGCGGGACTGGAACCTCATGTCCTGCTGCTCGAAGGAAACGAAGACCCCGACAGTTTTGTGCGCAAATACGGCGCGGACGCATTCAAGGACAAAGTCGGACACAGCGTATACGCAACGGATTTCAAAATCAATGAACTTCGCATGAAATACGACACGGACGATATCGTGCAGCGTGCGCGTTTTCTGAAGGAAGCCTGTTCGGCAGTTGCCGAAACGAACGACGAAATCAAGTGGGATTATTATGTCAAAATGCTGGCGGGCATGACGGATACGGATCCCGGCGTGATCAGAAAGCAGCTTTACAAGCATACGGACACCGAAACGTCCGAAACAAAAACGCCGCAGGAAACGCAAAACGTACCCGAGCAGCCATCCGGTATTGATCTGGTGCAGATGCGGCTGTTGAAATACGTGATGAGCGATTTGGATGCCTATCATGATTTTCTGGAGAGCGGAGGAAGTGCATCAAGCTTCCTGAAAGAAGAATATCGCACCCTGTACAAGGAGATCGAGCAGGCTTACGCAGACGAAAATTTCATTGACATCACCCAGAGTTTGATATATAATAATAAAATTGCCCAGGCAATCGCTTTCATCAATGCCGATGATTACACGATAGACGAAACGGAAGTAAAATCATATTTAATGACGCTGCAGGCACGCGAAATAGATGATGAGTGCAAGCGCATAAAAAGAAAGATTTCGGACATCGGACAATCGGACAGCGGCGAGGCGGAGCTGTTGCTGAAGGAATACCATTATTTAAAACAGAAGCTACAGGAACTGAAATCCGGAGGTGATTTGGATGAGTAACGCTTCAACAATTCAAGGGCTGCTCGCGACAAACGACGACCTGGCACTGAAAATTGAACAGCTGAAAAAGAAAGCGAAAGATGTAGGCAAACTGACATTTAACGAATATACCATTGCGATCGGCGATCTGGAACTGACCGAGGAAGAAAGCGATACCGTGCTCGAATATCTGAGCAAGGAATCCGTGGTGATGATCGAACCGGAAGAAGTTGAGGATTTGGTTGCTTTGACCGACGACAATCTGATTGAGATTGACGAGGACGAAGAAGTCGTCGATGAAACCTTTGTAAAAGAAGATCTGACCGATTTCGAAGGAATCAACATCAACGACCCTGTCCGCATGTATCTCAAAGAGATCGGAAAAGTCGATTTATTGAGCGCTGAAGAAGAAGTAACGCTCGCGGAACGCATTGAAAACGGCGATGGCGAAGCGCGCAGAATTCTGACAAACGCAAACTTGCGACTGGTTGTCAGCATCGCAAAACGATATGTCGGGCGCGGAATGGCTTTTCTGGATCTGATTCAGGAAGGCAATCTGGGTCTGATCAAAGCCGTCGAAAAATTCGACAGTTCAAAAGGGTTTAAATTCAGCACCTATGCGACATGGTGGATCAGACAGGCGATTACGCGCGCCATTGCCGATCAGGCAAGAACGATCCGCATTCCCGTGCATATGGTGGAAACAATCAATAAAATCATGCGCACCACGCGTGTGCTGGTGCAGGAGTTGGGACGTGATCCGTCCACTGCGGAAATCGCCGAACGCATGCAGATGACGGAAGAGCGCGTGATCGAAATATTGAAAATCGCGCAGGATCCTGTCTCTCTCGAAACCCCGATCGGGGAAGAAGAAGACAGCCATCTGGGCGACTTTATCCCGGACGAAGACGCACTGGCACCGGAAGAAATGGCATCGTACATGCTGCTGCGCGAACAACTCTTTGAAGTGCTGGACACGCTGACCGACCGCGAATCGAAAGTGCTCATACTGCGATTCGGCTTGGAAGACGGACGTCCGCGCACGTTGGAAGAAGTCGGTGAAATTTTCAAGGTAACGAGAGAACGCATCCGACAGATTGAAGCGAAGGCGCTGAGAAAACTCAGACATCCGACGCGAAGCAAAAAACTCAAAGATTTTCTTTAAAAAACGAGCCCCCGCAGAATTGCGGGGGCTTTGTGTTGTGATGGCAAGCAGGGCACGTATAGTATGCGTGCCCTGCTTGTTTACGGCGGTGCGCATAAAATGAACACCTTACTATTATAGATTCCTCAGCGTATTCAGCCGTGCGACAATCGACGATTCGTGTTCGTCATCCGTCATCTCGGGATCTTTCAGTTCAAAGTATCGATCGCATGGCACCGATTCGCATGCTCCGCAGTGCGCCAGATGTTTTTCGTTTGCGCAGCAGTCGTAAATCGGACAAATTTCTTTGCCGACATAGCCTGCCCAATAGACCTTTCCTTTGATCTCGGGACAGCCTCCGCACTCCTCCGGATATTCGGAACATTCTTCGCACGCAGTTCCGCAAACGCTGATGATTCGATCCATTTCTGCTCCTTTTGATTTATAAAAATACCGCAGCTCCCCTCAGATACGGAAGCGGCGGCTGTTGATTACGATTCGGAAACAGTTTCCGCGTCAGGCGCGTTTTTGACGACGCTGTCGATGCCGTTCTCGCAGCTCTGTTTTGTGGTATAGCCTTCCGAGACACCGATGATTTCGCCGTTTTTTGCTTTCAGACGGAAACGGAATTCACCCGCTTTGTCTTTGTAGATTTCAAATTTCGGATTCGTCTGTGCCGCATAACCTTCCACCGTCTGATCTTCGATCTTTGCAATCGGAGCATTTGTTTTTACGCTTGCAATCCCGCCTTCGCATGCGCTTTTGGAAGAATAGGGTTCGGAAGACAAAATGACTTCCCCATTGCCGGCTTTGAGCACAAAATGGAAACCGGAACTTTTTTGTGTGATTACGAATTTGCCCATATCATTCTCCTCGCTTTTTGTTATATTTTTATTTTAACAGAAATGAGGTCAGTGTCAAGCCAGCAGACAGAAAGTTTATTAAAAATCAATCCTGATACAATTTTAGCAAAATCGGAAAATATCTTGACAGCAGGCGGTGTTTATTTTATAATAATATTACCATTATGGTACATAATGGCGATAATGATCCGATCATACATCTGCCATAGTATGATTGAAAACGCTTCTAACCAAAAAGAACCTGCGCTCACAGGTTCCTTTTGGATTATGATACGATTGAATACGGACAATGCACCATATACATTGAAACAAGGTTCATTATGTTCATCAGCGAACTTTGGATTCCGCAACGAACTCGACCTGCGCCCAGGGACCCAGACGCCTGATGCACTCAACCCCTTCTTTACACGAGGACTTTTGCGTATATCCTTCTGACATACCGATCGGTTCGCCGTTTTTTGCTTTCAGTCGAAAACGATATTCTCCTGCCTTATCCATGAAGATTTCATATTTCGGATGCATCAATGGGGTAAAAGGCTCTGATGTCTGATCTTCCACTTTTGCTGCCATTGCATTTGCTCTTACGCTTTCGATTCCGTTCTGACATGCGCACTTGGTTGTATATAGTTCGGATACCAGAATAATCTCTCCGTTATCCGCTTCCAGAACAAAATGAAAACCCGCTGCTGTACGTTTCAAAACAAATTTTCCCATTGTATTTCTCCCTCTCTTCATTTTTGTATATTTTATCATTTTTATTATATAAAGTCAACTATATTCAATAATATTTTTGAATTAATTGATTTATAATCTTCATTCTATTTTACTTCACAATTATTGTTGCATGAAACAACTTATTGCAAAAAATCTTAAAAAATCTTGCTGGAAAATGAAAAAAAGACGATGGTGCAAATCGTCTTTTTTTCTGTTTGCAGTCGGGTTCTTATACACGACTATCATAAAGGAATTGGCTGTATCATAAATAATTGATACCTAGAAGTAAAGCACTGCGACAAGCCCTGCAAGCAGAATTGCCAAAACGGTTCGTTCGAACCAGATGAGCATCAATTTGCCGAAGCTGATCTTCAAATCCGTTGCATACAGGCAAGGAATGTATCCTCCGAAGAAAATGATTTCGGCAACAGATACGACAGCGATGACGAAGCGTACGGCAGGATCGGCAGCAATCACCAGTGTGTTCGGTACGAACATTTCAGCGAGAGCAACGGAACTGATTTTCGCGACCGTCATCGGATCGGGCAGACCGAACAGACTGAGCAGCCAGGTAAACGGATAGAAAATATATCCGATGTAATCGAAGATAGGCGTCTTTTTGACTATAAGGAACGCCAGCGTTCCGATGGAGCAACCGGTCGGAGCAAGCACCATCAGCATACGGATACCGCCCTTGAGGTTCTGCCACAGATTCGGCAGCAGGGGTTTCGGAGTGGATGCTGCTTCCAGCCCTTCGCTCAATGCCTGTTTGAAGATCGGCATTTCTTTTTTGCGCACTTCTACTTTACCGACACCATCGAGATACGTATCCGGCATTTTGGAGAAAGGCGGAATGCGAACGGTAATGGCAGTGACAAGGAATGTAATCAAAAGCGTTGTCCAGAAGTAAAAATTCCAGATATCCATGAATCCTGCCGTCTTGGCAACGACGATCATGAAGGTCGCCGATACGGTCGAAAAGCTCGTCATGATGACCGCGGTTTCGCGGTAGGTGTATTTGGAATCAAGGTACAGACGGTTGGTCAGCAGCATCGCAACAGAGAAGCTTCCGACGAAAGATGCGACTGCGTCTACCGCGGATTTTCCCGGCACTCTGAACAAAGGACGCATAACAGGTCTGACGATCACACCGATAAATTCCAAAAGCCCGTA
>CAYUFL010000028.1:0-855 GCA_964444065.1 uncultured Lachnospiraceae bacterium | reverse complement strand
GTAGTCCAAAATGAAAGCGAGGAATATCGCGCCCATCGGCACAACGTACGAAGTTGAAATCGTCACGTTTTTAAATACTGCAGGCAGCATACCGGGATCAAGCAGCCATGCCGGACCGAAGTTAATGCCGTAAATATTGAGATACGCCATAATCGCCAGCGGAATACCGAGGGTTCGGAAAATGGCGATGACAAACATCAATTTGTTTTTTTTGTAGCTTTTGCTCGTCCATGCCGTCACGCCGCCAAACAGAACAAACAGCAATGCCGCAAGAGGACCTACCCAAGGAGTAAACACTTTGAGCAAGGTGATCAGATGGTCGATCGGAATAGAGTTGTACACCACGCCTCTGACTGTCATATTGATCGGAACAAAAAAGAAAAACATACCGATCATACTGAAGAAAATAAAACGGAAGTACACTTTGGCAGGATGTTTTTCGGGCTGCAATAAGTCCTGAGAATTCGTTGTCATAAAAATCTCCTGTTTCGTTTTTTCATCGGCTCTGTCAATCGAACAACAGAAATCCGATATTATTTTGTAAATTTAAATTAGAATATGATTAATATGATTATATTAAATTATTTAGAATTTAAAGTCAATAATATTATATAGGATTTGTGAACTTTTTCTCATTTACTATTATTGAGCAAATTGATTGGTTGAATTTAGTGCAGATCACGGTTTATTTACTAAAATATGATAAATGGAATGCGTACGAAAAAAATGCAGCCCTGCTGCGATCTTCCTGATCATCTTTGTAAGATCAAACATCTCAGATTGTATTTGCTGCACATCCTGCCCGGCGTCATCAATCAACCCCATTTCCATAGTAAGGTGTGCTTTCAACAGATC
>CAYUFL010000027.1:0-25782 GCA_964444065.1 uncultured Lachnospiraceae bacterium | reverse complement strand
GCTGGAACATCAGTGTCTGCTCCGCCACGACAAACATCATGCTGGCACTTGTGCTTGTACCGATCGGAATCCTTTTTTTCAAAGACAATTTTACGCTGACAAAAGCGATCGGAATGCTGATGTGCATCGCAGGATTGTTTTTAATGAATAAGAAATAAACCGAGCAATCGGTTTTTTTTGTCTCGCATGATATCATAAACAAAACGCCCGTACCTCTCATATCGGAGCAGAAAGAGAGAGGACGGCAGACACTGCGGCAGATACACTGTATATTACGGAGGCAACTGGATGGAATGGCTGAGCGGACTGAACGAAGCAATTATTCTCCGTCGACCGTGTGCAGACGTCACCGCGCGGTGATCAGCTCCCGGATGCAATCTCTCGGATTATATTGTTGGAAAATCAGCTCAATGCAATGGTCATCAAAATGATCGAAACACGGGGGAAAATTGAGGAATTAATCGACAAAGTCGGAGATCAGACATTGCGTACTCTTCTGAATTATCGGTACATAAGCGGACTGAAGTGGGAAGAGATAGCAGTGAAAATTATTCATACAGGAGTGTGTGTTACCTGCACGGAAGAGCATTGCGTTTGTTTTACGAGGTAATATAATAAAACTTCAATACTTCGAATGATATTGTGAAATTAAATAATTATATTGAATATACTTGTGTTATGATTTAGTTCAAAAGTGAAATATTAAGTAACTTTAAATGCTATTATTTGCTTATTTGGAGGGTAGTTGTGGCAAATTGCAAAGAGTGTGGAACCAAACTAAATATGTTTGATGTCGGCGATTTATGTAAGAAATGTTATGATGAACTAATGGCTGAAATCAACGCAAAAGAAAAGAAAGAAAGAGAATTACAAAAACTTAACTTAATTTCCATTAGAGAAAAACAAAGAGAAGATAGAGAATTACAAAGAGAATATAGAGAATTACAAAAACTTAACTTAATTTCCATTGCAGAGAGAATAAGTGTTACAAATTGCGATTCTTCTAAGCCATATGAAGTGATAGGTCCAATAATGTTCAATACAACAAACCGAGGAATATTTAGTTCGGCATTTGGTAATCTTGTTTCTAAATACCGCGATCCTGTATTTAACAAGTTATTATTAAAAATCGACTATTCACCGTCAAAAAGCGATAACGCTGAACTTGCAGGCAATATATTATCTCTCTTTGATTTTTCATTTGGATATGAGGGAAATGTAGGACAAAGTAGTTTCGATAGCGCGTTTTATATATGTCTCGCAGAATTGAAAATACGCGCTGCTCAATTAGGCGGAGATGAGATTATCGGTATGCGAATGGATTTTGATTTAGATACTACCGACCGAGCAAGTTTTTATATTCAGATGTATGGTACTGTTATTAAATATATCTAAAAGAAATGCTGCATGAATCTTGTTCAATAATTTTCACATGAGCACTAATTGTATCATTTCTGGCTGCCTGTTACAAAGAAGCAGTAATCTTACATCATCACCCGCAACACAAGCAAATATACGATTCGAATGAATACGAAAATGAATCACACTGTCCGATCTGTTATGGAACAAACAAAAGAACCCGCTTGACTGCGGGTTCTTTTGTTATTTTCGGAGGATTATGATTTTCTATGCTTCCTGCGGTTCGGGTTTGTCACGATCTTCTCTTTTCTTTCTGGAGAGAATCGCGATCAGTACCGATACCACCGCGTAAATTGCCATGATCCAAGTCCATTTGTCAACCCAGCTCATCGGCAGCGTCATGTCTTCCGTGAGGAAGAATGTTACAATTGCCGCGATCATCGGAAGTGCACTGAGCACTCTCATGGATGCTTTTCGATTGATTGCTTCATCCTTGGTTTCGGGTTGATCCTGTTGTTTCTTTTTGCCTTTCAGATAAGTGATGAGCAGGAGTACCGACATCAGTATCGTAACAAGCGCAAGCAGAAGATTGACAAGCGCCCAACTTGCGTTTGCGGTTGCCAAAGGCGTTCCGTCAGCATTGAGGACTTCCGTTACGGTAAGTGTACCGTTGACGTAATTGATGGCGTAATTGGTCGAAGTGTAACCCGTCGGGACGATGGCATAATTGTCCGCAGTCGAGTCCGTGGTGTACGCTGTCGTGAAGCTCAGTGTTCCGCCAAGTACAACTTCATTTTCACCCGGGATAAAGCCCGTAATCGCTGCTGCGAAAGTCGGAACCGGATCACCCTGCGCAATGGTGTAACTGTAAGCGGTAACGGTAAGTACTTTCGGCACAATCGTCAGATTGCCGTCCACAACCGTAACACTGTAATTCGGGTTGCTGCCCAGTGCCGTATTGATTGCATACGTCCCTGCCGTTTCACCCGCGGTTCTGCTCAGCGTATAGTTGAGCGTATCCGTTCCGATCAAACCTGTCACAGTGGCACTTAGTGCCGGATCAGCCGATCCGTAAACTTTTGACGCTGCATTTTCCGTCAAGGTCACTGTCTGCGGTGTGATCGTCAGATTTGATGTGTTGTTTACCGTTACGATATAGTTCGGATTTGTTCCGAGTGCTGCGGTAATGAGATAAGTACCGACCGCTTCACCCGCTGCTCTGGAGAGCGTATAATTCAGCGTTTCTCCTGAAACGACACCGTTCGTTGAAACCGTGAAGCCTGGGTCTGCGCTGCCGTAAACTTTAGCTGCGTCATTGAGCGTAATGCTTGCCGACGCTTGTTCGATGTTCAGATTTCCGTCCGTAACCGTGATGGTATAGTTTGGATTTGATCCGAGTGCTGCGGTAATCGCATAGTTGCCGACATTTTCACCCGATGCTCTGCCGAGTGTATAGTTCAGCGTATCAGCACCGTACAACCCACCCGCAACTGCGGCAAAGCTCGGATCCGCTGTTCCGTAGGTTTTGCTTGCATTGTTTATGATCAGCGTCGCCGCTTTCGGATTTACTGTCAGTGTGCCGTTCTGGAATGTGATCGTGTAGTTGGTCGAGCTCAGTCCGCTTGGGACGATAGGATAGTTTCCTGCGCCGCTGCCCTGTGTATAGGAGGCGCTCAGGCTCAGCGTTCCGCCGAGTACCGATTCGTTTTCGCTTCCCGCGAAGCCGCTGTACGTGACGCCATAGGTCGGAACAGCATCGCCGTACAGAATCGTCAGACTATTTGCCGTAATACTGAGCGCTTTCGGATTGATGGTAAAGACACCGTCGGTAACCGTGATAGTATAGTTCGGATTTGTTCCGAGTGTTGCGCCAATCGCGTAATCACCGACAGTTTCACCCGATGCTCTGTTAAATGCATAGTTCAATGTATCGGAACCGTACAATCCGCCCGCAACTGCGCTAAAACTCGGGTCGATATCGCCGTAGGTTTTGCTTGCATTGTCAATGATCAGCGTCGCCGCTTTCGGATTTACAGTCAATATGCCGTTCTGGAATGTGATCGTGTAGTTGGTCGAGCTCAGTCCGCTGGGAACGATATCATAAGTACCGATACCCGATCCCTGCGTATAGGAGGCGCTCAGGCTCAGCGTGCCGCCGAGTATCGATTCGTTTTCGCTTCCCGCGAAGCCGCTGTAAGTGACGCCATAGGTCGGAACGGCGTCGCCGTATAGGATACTCTGGCTGTTCGCCGTAACGGTGAGTGCTTTCGGACTGATCGTCAACACGCCGTCCGTCACGCTCACGCTGTAATTCGGATTTGATCCGAGTGCCGCGGTAATCGCGTAATCACCGACAGTTTCGCCGGAGACTCTGCTCAGCGTATAATTCAGCGTATCAGTACCATATAATCCGCCTGCAACTGCAGTAAAGGTCGGATCCGCTGTTCCGTAGGTTTTGCTTACATTGTCAATGATCAGCGTTGCGGCTTTCGGATTCACAGTCAGTGTGCCGTTATAGAATGAAATAGTATAGTTGGTCGAGCTCAGTCCGCTTGGTACGATATCGTAAGTACCGATACCCGATCCCTGTGTGTAGCTGCCGGTAAGCAACAGCGTGCCGCCGAGTACCGATTCATTTTCGCTTCCCGCGAATCCGCTGTAAGTGACGCCATAGGTCGGTACCGCATCGCCGTACAGGATCGTCAGACTATTTGCCGTAATACTGAGCGCTTTCGGGTTGATGGTAAAGACTCCGTCCGTAACCGTGATGCTATAATTCGGATTTAATCCGAGTGTTGCGCCAATCGCGTAATCACCGACATTTTCACCCGATGCTCTGCTGAGCGTATAATTCAGCGAATCACTGCCGTACAATCCGCCTGCAACTGCAGTGAAGCCCGGATCGGTATCGCCGTAGGTTTTGCTTGCATTGTTTATAATCAGCGTCGCCGCTTTCGGATTCACCGTCAGTGTGCCGTTATAGAATGAAATGGTGTAGTTGGTCGCGCTCAGTCCGCTTGGCACGATAGGATAGTTACCTGCGCCGCTGCCTTGCGTATAGGAGGAGCTGAGACTCAGCGTACCGCCGAGTGCCGATTCGTTTTGACTGCCGACAAATCCGCTGTATACAGCCGTATAAGCAGGTGCGGGATCGCCGTAGGCAACGGTCTTATTCTCAGCCGTCACGCTCAGCGGAACCGCTGTGATCGTCACGCTTGCCGTACCGTTGTAGGGCAGATAATCGGTACGTTCCACTCTGACATATACGGTAGTATTTGTGACGTTCGTAAAACTCGGCTGTGTTGCCGAATAATTGACGCCGTCTGTACTGAATGTAACCGTATCGCCCGCTTGCGTACCGGCAATACCGATGCTGTGTGCGGCAGTATCATATGCCCCGCTGTAATTTGTGAGCGAAATTCCGCTCACGCTTTGTTGCTCAAACACGACCGAAATGGTGTGCGCGCCCGTCACATTGGAAAACGCGTAAGAACCGGAATAGGTTGCAATGCTTACCGCAGAACCGTCAACCGTGACCGATGCCAAATGATATCCCGCACTCGGCGTATATGTGATGGTTTGAGAAGCACCGTACGCAACATACGGATCGACGGGACTGATCGTACCGCCCGTTACGGAGGTATCGATCAGATACGTGTTGATGTCATAAACAAATGTGATCACATTGCTTGCTGAGTTTGAAACCAGCGTTATGCTTTGCGGGGTCGCACTCGTAAGAGTGTAATGGTTGATGGAGATCGCATTCGCCGTAATGTATTGCCCGACGTACCCGTTCGCAGAGTACGGAGTATGTATTTCCGTACCGTTGGTATCCACATACCTGACAGTATAGGTCGTCGTTGCGGAACCTGCCTTGATATGAATATCAACAGCGTAGAGTCCGCCTTCGGAATCAAGATCGTAGACCTGAATCTGTCCGTTCGCGTAGACCTGACTGCTTTGAATCAAACTGAGCAGTCCACCGATGGGCACCGGAGAAACAGCTTGCAGTGCCTGCACCAGTGCAACCGACTGAAGCGTCTGATAATACGCCAAATCCGTGGCAGAGACATTAATGACATAAAATTCCTGAATCAGATTGCCGTCCTGCGGTCCGATATATACCCGCACGCGTATGCTGTTATTGTTTATCACTGCCGCCTGGGCAACGGTTGTTGTTGTCTTTGGAGTGTAGAGCGCAGTAATGGTGAGATCGGACTGCACGTTTTTTGTGCTCTGATCCCACCCTGTAAAAATATATCCCGCAACTTCAGGCGGGTCAGGCACTTCCGCATCTTCTCCGCTTTTCACACTCGACTGGCTGATCACGCTGCCGTCCATTGCCAGAAAGGTCACGGAAAACACGGTTTTATGCTCCGAATCACTTTTAGCCGCCAGAGATATAATACTGGTTCCCGTAGCGGCAGACAGTGCAGAAACGGCTGTCATGATGCCAACGACAGCCAATGCGGCTATAATTAAAAATTTTTTATTTTTCACAGCACGAATTCCTTTCTTTGTGTCGCATTGTCCGTGGATATCCCTGTCCGGTTCACGAAATACAATGATGACTCATCAAAACACCCACTGCTCTAATTTATTATCATTCTAATATTATTTCACATAAAAGCCAATCATTTTTGAATATATATTATATGATATAATTTCATGTGCAAACTATTTCATTGTGCATGTATCTGCTGTCAGAAACAAGTCACAAACGGCATCATTGCATAAAAAAAAGGCGGCAGTGCCGTCTGATTTTTGATGAATATATAAAAGATATGCTAAACAAGCATGCTCAGATGCTTCATGGAAAAATCCAGCACCGGAGCGGAATGCGTCAGCGCGCCGCAGGAAATATAATCAACCCCTGCATCCGCAAGTTCTTTTAAGCGTTCCTGCGTGATATTCCCCGAGCATTCGACGATTGCCTGTCCATCGATCAGAATAACCGCTTTGCGGATCGCAGCCGTATCCATATTGTCCAGCATAATGATATCCGCTTTGGCAATCAGTGCTTCTTTGACCATATCGAGCGTTTCGGTTTCGACTTCAATCTTGCGTACAAACGGTGCATACTCTCTCGCTGCTTCCACCGCCTTGCGGATACTTCCCGCCGCATCGATGTGGTTGTCTTTGATCAGAATCCCGTCGGAAAGATTGTATCGATGATTGACGCCTCCGCCGACTTTGACTGCGTATTTTTCGAAAATGCGCATATTCGGCGTTGTCTTTCGCGTATCCAGGAGTCTGGTTTTGGTGCCGACCAGCTCGTCTGCATAGCGTTTCGTGAGCGTGGCGATCCCGCTCATGCGCTGCAGATAGTTCAGTGCCGTGCGCTCTCCCGAGAGAATCGAGCGAACGTCCGCAAAAAGTGTTCCGATCAGCATTCCTTTTTTCAGCACATCGCCGTCCCGAAAATCGGTTTGGAATCGTGCTGTGCCGTCGAGCAGTTTGAATACTCTTTCGTATACTTCAATGCCTGCCAAAATACCGTCCTGTTTGCAGATCAGCTCCACCTGAGCATCTTTTTGCAGCGGCATAATTGCGTTGGTCGTAATATCCTCGTTTGTGATGTCTTCCTGCAGCGCGGCAAGCAGGAATGTGTCAATGTTGATCGGATTCATCGCGCCACTGTGCATACAGATTCACTCCTCTTTTTTCGATTTCATTCCGAATTGATTCGCGGTAGTCTTCCATCAGTTTCGGTACATCCTTATAAGCGGAAAGATCAAACGAAGTTTGTTTGATCGGAATCGTTTTCCATTCGTTTGCAATCAGATGCGCCGCACGCTTCGGAAACACAAGGGTTTCCAGCAACGAATTGCTCGCCAAACGGTTTGCGCCGTGTACGCCGTTGCAGCTGACCTCACCGACCGCAAAAAGATTGTCCATCGAGGTTCTGCCGTCAATATCCGCTTTCACACCGCCCATCATATAATGCTGTGCAGGAACGACAGGAATCAGATCTTCGGGCAGGTGAATGCCCTCTTGTTCGCATTTTTCGTATATGGTCGGAAAACGCTTGCGAATATATTCTTTTTCCATGCTTTGCAAAGAAAGCCAGACATATTTTGCATCGAATTTTTTCATTTCGTCCGCGATCGCCATACTCACGACATCACGCGGCAGCAGTTCGTCCACAAAACGCTCCATTTTCGGATTGAGCAGGATACCGCCCTCGCCGCGAACAGATTCCGAAATCAGAAAACTGCGTCCGCCTTTTTCGGTATAGAGCGTAGTCGGATGAATCTGAATGTAGTTGATATCCTCGAGTTCGATGTTGTGTTTGATGGCGATGCCGACAGCATCCCCCGTGATATGCGGATAATTGGTGGAATGTCGGAACAGTCCGCCGATACCCCCCGTCGCCCAAACAACGATGCGCGAAAAAATAGCGGCGACTGTGCCGTCCTGTTTTTGCACAACAACCCCTGTGCATCGATTGTCTTTTTCAAGGATGTCGATCATCATTGTCTTCGGCAGAATCGTAATGTTTTGCTGAGATTTGGCATGTTGCATCAGCTTTCCGGTAATCTCGCGTCCCGTTGCATCCTTATAATGCAGGATGCGGTTGGAGGAGTGCGCCGCTTCTCGTGTATAGTCGAATTCCTTGCCTTCTTTGTCAAAATTCACGCCGAGTTCAATGAGATCTTCAATCGCAGCCGGAGACGATTTAATGAGCACCTCCACCGACGTCTCATCATTTTCGTAACGCCCCGCACGCATGGTGTCTTCAAAATATTTTTCGTAATCCGCTTCGTCGATCAGCGTTGAAATACCGCCCTGTGCGAGAAACGAATCGCTGTTCTCGGGGTCGTCTTTCGTAATGATGAGAATATTTGATTCCGTCGATAGGTTCAGCGCGCAGAAAAGACCTGCCGCGCCCGTGCCGACGATAATGATATCGTATTGATCTGTCATTTGTTATTCTTCTTTCGGTATGCCTGCGATAAATCGCAGGTTATTCTGCAAGTTCATGCATACGTTTGAGCGGAAGTTCCGCCTTGAGCCGCATGTTTTCCTTGAGTTTGAGTTCCGGTTCCAGCGTTTGCAGATGATAAAGCACTTTATCGATATTGATCAGTTTCATATCGCGGCAGATCTGAATGCTGTTGATCGGATAAAACCGTTTATCCGGATTTTCTTTTTCCAGATTATAAAAGACACCGACTTCCGTACCGATGATAAATTCCTTGGCATCGCTTTTCTTTGCATATTCGATGATACCGGAAGTGCTGCCGACATAATCGGCAAGAGCGACAATTTCTGCAGTGCATTCGGGATGGACAAGAACGAGCGCGTTCGGATGCGCCGCTTTTGCGGCAATCAATTCATCGCGAGTGATCGCATGATGCACAATGCAGTGCCCGTCATGATAAATGAAGTTTTTCTCCGGCAGTTGTTTTGCGATATAAGAGCCGAGGTTATTGTCAGGGATAAAGAGAATATTTTTCTGCGGCAGTTTGGAGACGATCTTCAGCGCGTTGGAAGAAGTGACGCATACATCGGAATGCGCTTTGATTTCCGCAGTGGAATTAATATAACAGACCACGGCAAGATCGTCGTACTCTGATTTTGTCTTTTTGATTTTCGCGGCATCGGTCATGTGTGCCATCGGACAGTCTGCGAGATTGTCCGCCATAATGACAGTTTTTTCGGGATTGAGTATCTTTGCGCTCTCCCCCATAAAACGAACGCCGCAAAACAGGATTGTTTTCTGCGGCACGCTTGCAGCAACTTTGCTTAAATAGTAGGAATCCCCGACAAAGTCGGCGACTTCCTGCACGGCTCCGTCCACATAATAATGCGCAAGGATGACAACGTCTTTTTCTTTTTTGAGTTTGATGATTTCTTCTTTGATATCCAAATGATTACTCCGCAAACAGTTTGGATATATTATCGTATAAACACGCAATAATGTCAACCGATATGGTGCTTCCGATCAAGTTTATCTTTTTTTTGAAACAACCAAAGAAACGATTGACAAAACATCATCTGTCGATTAATATATCTATTAGATATATAGAGGTAGAGATGAAAAAAAGCAAAACGAAATACGCGATCCTCGGACTGCTCAGCGAAAAGCCTTTGAGCGGTTATGACATCAAAAAATTGATCGATATCCGATTCAAATTTTTTTGGAACGAAAGCTACGGTCAGCTTTATCCGGAGCTGAACCGACTGACACAAAACGGAGAGATTGAACAGGTGTGCGCGGAACCGGCAGGCAGAGACAAAATGGTGTACCGCATCACCGAACGCGGTTTGCAATCGCTGAAAGAGTGGCTTGCGGAACCGACAGAAAAAGAATCCGTGCGCCTGGAACTGCTTTTGAAACTGTATTTTTCAAAACATGTCGACAGCGAAATTATGATGCAGCATCTCGCGGCGTTTCGAGAGGAGCACGAACAGGGGCTCGCGATGCTGAATATGTTTGAGCAGGAATTGACCCCGATTCGAGCGTACGACAACCATGAGGACATTCTGCGCGTCATTTCCTTTGGACAGAAGACCTACCGCGCCTATCTGGAATGGTGCGACGAAACAAATAATTATCTGGAAAGCAGGAAATCCATATGAGACAGAAAATAAGAAGAACAATTACCCTGATCTTTTTCCTTCTTTTTCCCGTTACGCTGAATTATTTTTCTCCGTACGTATCGATTGACGGTGCAATGAACGGCGTGATTTCGGGCAGTATCCTCGTCTTTACTCTGATGTTCCTCACGGGCATCTTTTTCGGCAGGGCGTGGTGTGCATGGATTTGTCCGATGGCGTGTCTGAGCGATGTATGCATGACGATCAACGACCGCAATGTGAATGCGAAACGGCTGAAGATCATCCGCTATGCGATCTTCGCGGTATGGTTCGGCATTTTGATTGCGATGTTTGTATTGGCGGGAGGCATCAGCGGATTTGATCCGCTGCGCATGACGAGCGGCGGTATCTCTGTCGATATGCCGATGAAGTATATCATCTATTATCTGGTACTCGCACTCTATGTGATCGTATCGCTTACGGTCGGCAAACGCGGCGCATGCCACAGTTTCTGCTGGATGTCGCCGTTTTTGTCCGCGGGATATCAAATCGGAAAATGGCTGCGTATTCCGCAGCTGAGGATCATCGCCGAAAAAGAGAACTGCGTGCAGTGCGGCAAATGCACAAAACTCTGTCCGATGAGTATTGATGTGCAGGCGGCGGTACAAAGCGGGGTGATCGAATCTTCGGACTGCATTCTCTGCGGCGCCTGCGCGGACGGATGCCCGAAGAATGTGCTTCATATAAAGACGAAACACCGATAAAACAAAACGGTTTGAAAATCTCCCCGCTTCATGTAAAATGATGGCAGGGAGATTTTTTAGGATACCAATTGGATGCGATCCGAAAATAGAAAGAGGTGCGATATGAAAGATATGAAGTACGATGCGCTTATCGTGGGTGCAGGTCTCGCGGGGCTCACCGCAGCTGCAATCTTGGCAAAAAGCGGACTGAAGGTTGCAGTCGCTGAACAGACGTTCAAACCGGGCGGTTCATGCGGCACGTTCAAACGAAACGGTGTGATTTTCGACCAGGGTTCCGCTATGCTGTACGGATTCGGCGAAAAGGGGTTTAATTCGCATCGTTTTTTATATAATTATTTGGAAGAGCCGATCAATGTCATCCGGCACGAAGCGCTGTACAGCGTCTATTTCCGCGGACAGCGAATTATATTTTATAATGACATTGAGCGTTATATCGCGCAGCTTGCTCAGGTATTCCCGGAAGAGAAAGAAAACCTCAAACGCTTTTATGCACGCATCCAAAGAATCTACGATGATGTAATTGCCGCAAGCCCGAATTATACGACGGCGGACGAAACCGACCCGAAAAAGGCACTCCGACAACTGGTAAAACACCCGATCTCCTACATGCGATTTCTTACTTATCTGAACACAAGCACCGAACGCTTGCTGAAACGATATTTTAAAACCGAAGGAATTCTGAATTATTTCAATAAACTGACTTCGACTTACTGCTATACGAACGTTAAAGAAACACCCGCAGTGCTCTCTGCCATTATGTTTGTCGATAATCATACAGGGGGAAGTTATTATCCGGCAGGCTCCACCATATTCATCCCGGGACTGTTGGAGAAGGCCATCGAGGAGCACGACGGCGAAATGATGTATGATTCCCCGATCCGCGAAATACTCATTGAAAACGGAAAAGCCTGCGGTGCGGTAACGGAGGATGGTCGCCGCATCGATGCGGATGCCGTCATCTATTCGGGCACGGTGTGGAATCTTTATGCAAACTATCTGGACAAGGCGAGCACAACCGAAAAAAAACGGGCTTGGGCAGCCGCATTCAAACCGACTTATCCGAGTGTGGTGCTGTATGCAACAGTAAAAAAAGAGGCAATCCCTGCAGGGACTTCCCCGATCACCCTGTTCACAAAGAGCGAAACAACGCTGAATGACGACGAGGTGACCACCTATATTTTGTCCGTCGATGACCCGTCTCTTTGTGATACGGCATATCATACCGTTGCGGCAATCGGTCCGACACTGAAGCAATGGCTCCCCTATTCTGAAGATTACGCAAAGAATGACACTTATCAAAAAATGAAAGAAGAGGAGAGAATCCGACTGCTGAACGTGATGGAAGAACGCTTCCCCGGATTTTGCGATGCGGTTGTTCAGAGTGAAGTCGCAACACCGCTGAGCATCGAACGATACACAAAAAAGAACGGCGGAGCGGTGGCGGGTCCGCTTCAGTCGATGGGACAGCATATGTTCAAACGGCTGCACACCCGAACAGAGATCGACGGATTGTACTGCTGCGGAGAATCCACTGTAATGGGAACGGGAACCCCGACCGTGACGGTCACGGGAATCAGCGCAGCCAATGCACTGCTCAAAGATAAGCGTCTCCCGATTTGCGAATATCGGCAAGGAATGAAAGATTACGTGAAGGAGCATCCGCCGGGCACCGTAATCGAGCGAGAAGGATCGGATGCAAAACAGACAATGATGCGTTTATCCTCCCGCTGCGAATATTGCGAACACCCACCCTGCATGCAAAAATGCACGGCGGATATCAGAGGAATCAACCGCAGACTGACGGTGGGAAATATCGCAGGAGCCAAACACGTATGGAATGCTTTCCCGGTATCGGACGAAGAAGTTCGTCTTGCGGAACAGCGATGTATTTGCAACACCTACGGACAAGCCGTTGCGATTACACAAATCATTACCCTGCTGAAATCATCGGACGGAGAACAAGCATGAAACTGACCTTTCGCAAACTGACAAAAGAAGACCTGCACACCTTACGGGAATTCTCGATCAAAACTTATTACGACACATTTATGAACGGCAATTCCGAACATGTGATGCAGGCGTATCTCGACGAAGCGTTTGCACCCGAAAAACTGACAAAAGAACTGTGCAATCCCGACAGTATGTTTCTGTTTTTATATGCCGACGGGACGCTTGCCGGATATCTGAAAGTAAACCGCACACCGTCGCAGACGGATTTGAATGATCCTGCGTCGTTGGAGCTGGAACGCATTTATGCGGCGAAGGAATTTCAGGGCAAAGGCATCGGGCAGGCACTGATGAACAAAGCAGTCGAAATCGCAAACGGATACAACAAAAAATATATCTGGCTGGGTGTCTGGGAGAAAAACGAACGGGCGCTGGCGTTTTACAGAAAAAACGGGTTTGTGAAAATCGGAGAACATGCGTTTTATATGGGGGACGACTGTCAGACTGATTTTGTGATGAGCAAAGATTTGATTGAACGTTAAAATAACCCCATTGACAAAGCAAAGTGTTTTATACTATAATAATGAGCAGGTGATTATTAATGGCACAATTTAAAAAAACCGAACTCAATGACATCATACTCGAAAATGCTTTGAGTGAATTTTTGCAAAAAGGATTTATGAATGCCTCTCTGCGAAATATCGCAAAAACATCGGGTACTACCATCGGCAACCTCTATCATTATTTTGAAAACAAAGAGGCTATTTTTGATGCGCTCGTCAGCAATGAATACGCTTCTTTCCTCTATTTCATGGAGCATCATCAGGATATCGAAGTGAATGCGGAGCTCACGCAAATAAAAGATTTACCTTTCCTGCGATCTGTTCTTGACAATTTTATTGATCAGCTGATGCCGGTTTTTACGAAGCGGTTTCTATTATTGCTCGATAAAAGCGGCGGTACAAAATATGAACATGCGAAAGAGGAATTTTTGGCAATTCTTCAATCTCATTTCGATGCGCATATCAAAGAATATCAGCTTTCGCTTACCGAAGGCTTCGGGCGTGTAATCGCTCAGCAAGTGCTCAGCGGCATCCTTTATATCATCGAGACGAATGAAGAAGGTGCATACATGAAACAACTGATCTGCGATATTCTCTTGTTCTATATCGCCGCTTTTTTGCAGTATCTGTAGTTATTTTTTCCTTTAAAAGCGATCAATTGATCATTAATAGTAGATAAAACAACTTTTTTTCCATCACGGCATACAAGGAGGATCACCATGCTTTGCGTCAACAATTTGGAATACACGTATGCAGGGGCAAAAAACCCTGCACTCAAAGGGATCAGTTTTGAGATTCAACCCGGAGAAATCTTCGGATTTCTGGGGCCGAGCGGCTCCGGAAAAACAACGACACAGCGCATTGTCATCGGACTTTTGCGCGGGTATCAAGGCAGCGTCGCAGTATTCGATCAAGAGCGGCGTTCTTTCGGCAGAGAATATTTCGAGAAGATCGGCGTGGCTTTTGATTTCCCGAATTTGTATCTGAAACTTACAGCAGCGGAAAATCTGGCGCTGATTTCATCTTATTATCGGAATGCTTCGCATGATATCGACGCGTTTCTCGATCAAGTCGGATTATTGCCGGATCGCAGCAAGAAGGTCGAAAACTTTTCCAAAGGCATGAAAATGCGGCTCAATTTCGTGCGAAGCATCATGCATAATCCTGATCTGTTATTTTTTGACGAACCGACTTCAGGACTTGACCCCGGCAACGCAAAGATCATCAAAGATATTATTTTGCAGCTAAAAAACGAAGGGAAAACGATTTTTCTCACAACGCACAATATGAGTGTTGCCGAACAGTTATGCGACCGCGTGGCATTTTTGTGTGAAGGTCGAATTTCATTATGCGATTCACCCGCAAACTTAAAAGTACAATTCGGAAAGCGTCTCGTCAAAGTGGAATACCTGCAAAACGCTCAGTCGATAAGCGAAGAATTCTCGCTTGACGATCTTGCGCAGCAAGCGGGATTTTTCGAGATTTTAAAAACAAAAGAAATTCTGACCATCCACAGCCAGGACGCAAGTTTAGAGGACATTTTCATAAAAGTAACGGGAAGGTCGCTGTTATGAGACTGCTTGCTGCGCTGAAAAGCGATGTTAAATTTCAATACAAACAGGGCTTCTATTTCGTTTATGCGGCTCTGACGGCAATGTATCTTTTGATTCTGCATTATATTCCGCAAGGCATCCTCAAATCTTACGCTGTTCCTGTCACAATCTATTCTGATCCTGCGGTCATCGGTTTCTTTTTTATCGGCAGCATCGTCATGCTCGAAAAACAACAGGGCATCATCGACTGCCTTGCCGTGACCCCGCTTGACCCAAAGGAATATCTGCTGTCAAAAGCAATTTCGCTCGGCACCGTCGGACTGATCTCATCTGTCATAATTGCCGCATCCGCAGGCATCGGTATCCGCTGGTTTGCAGTCATCATAAGCGTACTGCTGAATTCTTTTTTGTATACGCTGTTTGGATTTATCACGGCAGGCGGCGCAAAAAGTATCAACAGTTATTTTATGCGCGCAATCCCGGTGATGCTGGTTATGATCCTGCCCTGTTTTTCGCTGATCGGTTTTCCTCTGTCATGGCTGTTTCGTATCTTTCCAAGTGTAGCAGGTATCGAACTGCTCATCGGTGCATTTATCAAACAGGATTTTGGGGCGATGATGACAGACATTGTTATCCTTTGCATATGGATCGCGATTTTTTTTGCGGCAGCTTTGAAGACGTATGACAAAAAGATTCTTGCAGGAGGCGGCAATGAATAAAACTGCGTTTGTATCCGACATGAAAAAAATCGTAAGAGAACCGATCCTGATCCTGTTCATGGCAGTACCGTTTTTTGCGCTCTTTGCGATCAAAGCATTGCTTTCGTTCGGGCTGCCTCTGCTCGTAAAGCATACCGGGTTTGTCCTTGATCCTTATTTCGCTTATGTGGAAGTCCTTTGTCTGTTGCTGTCTCCCGGGATGCTCGGTGCGGTGAGTGCATTTATGATGATCGATGAACGCGACGGCGGTATTTATGACTTGATGTCGATTACGCCGATCGGTTATGCGGGATACATCACCAACCGTCTGATGATGCCGTTTTATCTCAGTATTTTTTACACTATGATATTCCATTATACGCTGCATATTTACAGTGCTTCGTTTTTCCCTTTACTGCTGATCGCTTTCCTCGCAGGATTGCAAAGCATCGTCATTGCGTTGTTTTTATTCTCTTTGGCAGATGACAAAGTCAAGGGGCTGACGCTCGCAAAATCACTGAATATTTTTATTCTGACAGCAGGCGGCGATCTCATGGAGATCCCTGCAGTCAGTTTCATTTGTGCGCTGTTTCCGTTTTATTGGAGTGCAAAAATATTGATACACCCAACGTTTTTATCGGCGCTGATCGGTACGGCTGTCAACCTTCTTTGGGTAGGGATCGCAGCCCTTTACACATCGAGAAAACGATAAATTCATTTGGAAAAATAAATGAGAATCCGTTAAAAAAGACGGATTCTCAATGTATTTCGCTTCTTCGTTCTCTGTTGAGTCCACGACATATTATATTCTTCTGTACTTTTTCAGCGCCAGTATATTCAGCACAAGAAAGACAACCATATATCCGAACAAAATGAGAATGTCCGAGGAAACATCCGCAAAACCGTATCCGCGGATCATCACATTGCGCAGCGCATCCGCGCCGTAAGTCATGGGGAAAATCTTGGAGAGTACGACCACCCACCCGGGCGCTTCCGCCAGATTGAAAATACCGCTGAATAATATCTGAGGAACAATCACGATGGGGATAAACTGAATCAGCTGGAATTCATTTCTCGCAAATGCCGAAAGCAGTGTGCCGAGCGTAAGCGATCCGCCCGCCAAAATGAGGTTGATGAGCAGCACCAGCCAGAAACTGCCCGCCATCGGCACATCAAGCACATAAAGCATGAACGCCTGAATGACAAAAGTCTGTATTGTCACAAACAAACCGAAACCGAAAAAGTAACCGCCGACAATTTCACTGCGCCGCAGCGGCGTGGACAAAACGCGTTCCAGCGTGCCGCTGATGCGCTCGCGCAAAAACGAAATGCCTGCAATCAGAAACACGAAAAAGAAAATGAAAAACCCCATCATCATCGGCGCCATCGCATCAAAGGCGTTCATTTCTTCGGAACCGTATAAATAATTCACTTCAGGATTTCCCGCTATCGCAGTACCGCCGCCCCGTATGCTCTGAGCAGACAAGGTATCCGCCATCGTTTGTGTCAGCGCCTTGTTCACTGCCGAGAGTACCAGCTTTGTTTCCGAAGGATCTGCTCCGTCAACCATAATAACAGGGCTGCTGTTCGCGAAGATCACATAAGCGTCGATCTCGCCGTTTTTCAGACGAAGCAAAGCACTTGCTTCATCCGTTACAAGCATCACATCAGCCTGCGCACGCAGATCGGAAACAAATGCGTCGGGTGCGGAAATGATATCGATACGCGGTGTCGAAGACGATGCGGTGAGAATCACACTGAGCAGATAAATGACAAAAATCGGTGCAAACAGTAACAGCCCGATGGTGCGTTTATCGGCGACAATCTGTTTGATTAAGCGGTTCGCCACAATAAAGGTGCGCATCAGATCACCTCCCCGTTTCCGCCGAAATACAGAAAGGCTCCCTCGATCGTATCCTGCCCGGAAAGAATTTTCAGTCCGTCGGGATGTCCCACGGCGGTCACTTCCCCATTGCGTATAAATGCAAGACGGTCACAATGCTCTGCTTCGTCCATCACATGCGTCGTGATAATAATGGTGGTGCCGATATCCGCCAAACGTTTGAATTCTTTCCAGAAAATTCTCCGAAGCAGCGGATCGATCCCGACCGTCGGTTCGTCGAGTATGAGGATGTCGGGATTATGAATCATCGCAATGCACAGCGAGAGCCTGCGTTTCATGCCGCCCGAATAATATTTCACGGCTTTTTTCGCGTCCAGATGAAGTTCCGTCAGTTTCAGCACCCGCTGTGCGCTTTCGCGTGCTTCTTTGCGGTTCATTCCGTACAGTCTGGCGAAGAACATCAGATTCTCCATCCCGTTCAAATCATCGTAAAGCGCATCCGACTGCGCCATATATCCGATTGATTTGGCTGCCTGCAGGGAAGGCATTTCAATGCCGCGAACAGCAACATGTCCGATTTTTGGCAGATTCATGCCGATGATTGTTTTTACCAAGGTCGTTTTGCCGGAACCCGACGGTCCGAGCAAGCCGAGTATTTCACCCTGATCAACGGTCATATCGATATCGCGCAATACGGCAGTCTTACCGTAATACTGCGTAACATGCTCAATTGCAACTACTGTTTCGGTCATAAGCAATTCTCCTTTGTTCCATTCTTTATACCATATGAAGATATGGAAATCAATGAAAAGCAGCGGATTCGGAATAATGATTTCGCACGAAAAAACTTTCATACAAATTCATTGGAAAGTGTGGTATAATAATAAAAAAAGGAGGCTGCCATGAATCACAAAACCGTATCCCGACTGATCTTGCTTCCGCGGACGATAGGACTGATCTATCTGCTGTTTTTGATGCTTTTTTCCTTTGACGTATTTAACAATGCCGCGGTTACAGCCAACGAGATATTGGCATTCGCAATTCATTCCCTGCCTTCTGTCATCCTGTTGATTCTGATGATCGTTACCTGGCACAGACCATTATGGGCAGGCGTGGTGTTCGTCGCATTTGCAGGGGTGATTACCGCAGTATTCCATACTTACGGAAGTATGGATACGCTGATACTGATTACACTGCCGCCCGTGGTTGCCGCAGTACTGTTTTTCGCAACCTATCAGCGTACGCGCAGACTGCACAAAAAAGAAGCAGCGCTGCCACAGGAACGATCCGAAATGCAAGAAGAAGAGCCTTCTGAAGAATCGTAAACCAGAAACGGAGAACAAAATGAACATTAAAGTTGTATACTGCTCGGAAACAGGAAACACAAAAAAAATAGCCAATGCCATCGCAGACGCGATTGGGGTCGGAGCGGAAGAAATTTCGGAAAATATGCAAATTGAAGACATCGACCTGCTTTTTGTCGGCGGCTTTTTAAAAGCGTTTACGCTTGTCAAAGCGACCAAACTGCTGCTGAAATCGCTGAACAACCCTGCGCAGACCAAGAAAGTGGCAGTTTTTTCCACATCGGCATCCGGCAATGGAATTCGTAAATACGCCGACAAATATTTGAAAAACAGCGGCATCCAAATCGTAGGGGATTTTGCAGCACTGGGCAGCTACATGAAATCAAACCCCGGAAGACCGAACGAAGAAGACTGTGCGGATGCGGCAAAATTTGCGCAGACGGTCGCAGAATCCGTGAAGAACATCTGATTTACAGCGAATTTGCACAAAAACAATTGACAGATTCAAAATGATATGGTAACATCAGTAACTAAGTTAAGACTGCTTTCAAACAGATGAAATAAAAAGGAAATTTTTATGAAACGATCCGTTCAGCAGACATCAGCAAACTTTTATTATTACTTTAGCGGAAGCTTTACATTTAGCTTCGGCTATTTTTCGTATGATACAAGTGCTGGGTCGGATGAACCGGATCGATTATAAAGAAACAAATGAAAATTGGTTTGCTTTTAAAAGAGATTCGTTCCGACGAATCTCTTTATTTTTTACTTTCGGAAAGGGAAAAACGGTATGAACAGCGAAAAAAATGACACAGGAGACTGCCATTTTGAACAAAATAGGTTTACAATCAGTATTATAGGACTCGGACTCATCGGCGGCAGTATGGCGATGGCACTCAAAAACTTCCGATCTGCCTACCTGATCGGTGTGGACACCAATCCCGAGACGCGGAAACAGGCACTGGCGACAGGTACGGTTGACGAAGTATATGCAACTGCGGACGATGCGGTAAACAATGCAGATATGGTAATCTTGTGTGTTTACCCGCATCATATCATCGATTTTGCAAAAAATCAGATGCAGACGTTAAAGGACGGATGTATCGTAACGGACGTGTGCGGAGCAAAAATGAAGCTTTACGAAGCGCTCGTTCCCTTCCTTCCGAAACACATTGAGTATATCGGCATTCACCCGATGGCAGGCAAAGAAATTGACGGATTCGAAAATGCGGAAAAAACGCTGTTTGCAAATACCGGATTTCTGATTACGCCTCTGGAATCGACAAAAGAAGAAACGACAGCACTCATGCAAGAGCTCGGCACGTACATCGGCGCAACAAAAATTGCGGTGGCAAATCCGGAGCTTCACGACGATATCATCGGCTACACCAGCGATCTGATGCACATATCCGCCACATCGCTGTGCATGCACCGTCACCCCGATATGACAAGCGCTTATACGGCGGGCGCGTTTCGGGATTGTACCAGAGTCTCGAACATTAACCCCGATCTGTGGACGGAATTGCTGCTGACCAACGCGCACGGCATCCTTCCCCATCTGAACCGATACATCGACGATCTGCAAAAAATGAAACAGTCCATCGAAACCGGAGATGCGAATACCCTTTATGAACTGCTGGCACTTGCCTCAAAGAACAAAAAGGAGATGCTGAAAAGATGAAAACATTGCATGTCAATCTGCAGGAAAACAGTTATGACATCCACATCGGAGAAGGACTGCTCGGTAAAGCCGGTGAATTGATCCGCACGATATACGGCGGAAAAAGGGCGGTGCTCGTCAGCGACATTCATATCTGGAAACTGTACGGCGGACAATTGATCAATTCGCTGACCGCGGTCGGTATCACACCCGAGAGTGTGGTGCTCCCGCAGGGGGAACAGGAAAAACAGCTGAGCAATCTGGAAAAACTGTATACGACATTTATTGAAGCAGGTCTGACACGCAGCGATATCGTGATCGCACTCGGCGGAGGCGTGATCGGAGATTTGAGCGGGTTTGCAGCCGCGACATACTTAAGGGGTATCCCTTATGTGCAGATTCCGACAACGCTGCTCGCACAAGTGGATGCGTCGGTCGGCGGGAAAACGGCGGTCGATCTGAAAGAAGGAAAAAATCTGGTCGGCGCCTTTTGGCAGCCGAAAACAGTCATCATCGACCCCACCGTACTCGACACGCTGAGCGAACGGGATTTCGCGGGCGGTATGGCAGAGGTAATCAAATACAGCGCCATCCGCTCGGTATCTTTGTATAATAAATTGATGCAATACGGCTCCCGAACGGAACTGATGAACGGAATCGAAGATATCGTATACGAATGCTGTAACATCAAGCGCATTGTCGTCGAAGCGGATGAGCATGACACGGGACAGCGGATGCTGCTGAATTTCGGGCATACCTTCGGGCATGCCATCGAGAAACTTGGCGGATTCGAACGATACTCACACGGAGAAGCGGTGGCAATCGGCATGATATTGGCAATCAAACTCGGTATTTACCTTGGCGTGACAGAATCGCAATCCCTGCAAAAAACAGAAAACGCGCTGAAATGCTACGGACTGCCGACCGAATCGCAATATGATATCCGCGATATGCTCACAACCATCCTGCATGACAAAAAAAACATGAAAGACCGCATTCATTTCATCCTGATCAAAACGATCGGAGAGGGCGAAATCAAGGGAATCGGCATCGACGAATTGGATGATTTGCTTTTACGGAGGACAGAAGAATGGGCGAAATAAAAACGATTGACCGCGTTCCCTGCGGTACAGTCACACCGCCGCCTTCCAAAAGCGTATCACACCGCGCACTGATCTGCGCAGGACTGGCACACGGCACAAGCGTGGTGGAACACCTCGAATATTCAGAGGATATCATCGCAACGATGCGATGTCTGCAAGCGCTTGGTATCGTGTGCGAGACCGAAAATGATACCGTTACCGTGCGGGGAGGACTGAAACAGCGAAACGGCGACGAAATACTCGACTGCGGCGAATCCGGATCCACACTGCGCTTCATGCTTCCGATCGCACTGCTCGGAAATACGCAAACCATACTGACGGGACACGGCAGACTGATGCATCGCCCGATGGAAGAATACTTCAACACGCTGCGTGAAAACGGTGCGACAATCGTGCAGGACGAAACATCGATTGCGGTGCGCGGGCCGATTGCGGCAGGAACATATCGGTTCAGCGGATCGGTCAGTTCCCAGTTTGTGACCGGACTGCTACTGGCACTGCCGCTGATCGAAGGAATCAGTACCATTGAGCTGACCAGCCCGTTGGAGTCAAAAGGATATGTCGATCTGAGCATTGATGTGATGAACTCCTTTGGCGTAACAATAGAAAATAAAAATTACCAACGCTTCACGGTAACTGGCGGACAATCCTACCAACCTTGCCGATATGCGGTGGAAACGGACTATTCCGCGGCGGCTTTCTTTCTTGCCGCAGGCGCACTCGGGTGCGATGTTGCCTGTGCAGGGCTCAACCCGCATTCCTTGCAGGGAGATCGCCTGTTTGTCGATATCTTGAAACAATGCGGAATTACGGTGACCGAACAAAACGGCGTACTGAAAGCACTGCCCGGAGCAATCCGGCCGATAACGGTGGATGTCAGCGAAATCCCCGATCTTGTCCCTCCCCTTGCGGCACTTTTGTGTTTCGCGGAAGGAACAAGCCGAATCGTAAACGCCGCACGGCTGCGCATGAAGGAAAGTGACCGACTGCACACCGTCACAACAGAACTGAACAAACTCGGAGCAGATATTACCGAGGGCGATGATGATCTGATCATAAACGGATTGAACACACTGACGGGAGGTTCGGTCGATGCGCACAACGATCACCGTATCGCTATGATGGCGGCGCTCGCATCGATTCGCTGCATCGGCGAAGTAATATTGACCGGAGCGGAAAGCGTAAAAAAATCCTACCCCGCTTTTTGGAACGACTTCTGCAAAACCGAAAGGAGCACACAGGTATGAGCAATGTTTGGGGAAATCGCATTACACTTTCTATATTCGGAGAATCACACGGAGAGGCAATCGGCATTGTGATCGGCGGACTGCCGGCGGGAGAGCGCATTGACGAAGCTGCGATCGCAAAAGAAATGCTGCGCCGCGCGCCCGGAATCAACGAATTTTCGACAAAGCGCAAAGAAGCGGACAAAACGGAGATTATCAGCGGTATCTTTGACGGAAAAACCACCGGAGCACCGCTTTGCGGTATGATCCGAAACACCGATACACGATCTTCGGATTATGACGCATCCTTACCCAGACCCGCACATGCCGATCTGACGGCATATTTCAAATATAAAGGAAACAACGATCCGCGCGGGGGCGGGCACTTTTCGGGAAGACTGACGGCTCCGCTTGTATTCGCAGGCGCGCTCGCAAAACAGATTCTGGAAAAACAAGGCATCGCAATCGGCGCACATATCAAACAAATCGGAGAAGTCCACGATACACCGTTTACGGATGTCAGTGCGTATTTGCTCAATGAAATGGCAAAATCAGACTTCCCGACACTCGACACTGCCAAGGCTGAAGCAATGAAACAGCAGATACTTGCGGCAAAAGAACAGGGAGATTCCGTGGGAGGCGTCATCGAATGCGCTGCATTCGGTGTGCCTGCTGGACTGGGTGAACCATTCTTCGGATCGGTGGAAAGCGTTATTTCCGCACTGATGTATGCAATACCCGCTGTGAAGGGCGTATCGTTCGGCGACGGATTCGGGCTGAGTGCCATGCACGCCAGCGAAGCAAATGACCCGATTCGACTGATCAACGGCAAAATTCTGACGGAAAGCAACCACAACGGCGGCATCAACGGCGGTATCACAAACGGCATGCCGATTGTCTGCTCAGTGGCATTCAAACCGACACCGTCCATTTCAAAAGCACAAAAAACAGTAAACCTGAAAACAATGGAAAACGAAACACTCGCCGTAAAGGGCAGACATGACCCATGCATCGTGCCCCGCGCCGTGGTCGTAACCGAAGCAATGCTGGCGCTTGCCGTGCTGGAACTTTGGATGCAGAGGTAGACGATGAAAAATATCGTATTGATCGGACTTCCGGGCTGCGGCAAAACGACGCTCGGAGAAGCATTGGCTCAAAAACAGAAGATGCGTTATATCGATCTGGATCACTGGATCGAAACGCAGGAGAACATGAAAATCGCAGATCTGTTTTCCGCATACGGAGAATCCTATTTTCGCATGATGGAAACAAAAGCCGCCGCATACGCGGCAGGCGAAAGCTCCCTGATCGTTTCGGCAGGCGGCGGAATCGTTCTCAAAGAAGAGAATATGTCCACGCTCGGCGCCGGAGGGATCATCGTATTTATTGACCGCGATCCCGCGGCAATCATCAAAAACATCGAAACGGGCAACCGTCCGCTCCTAAAAGACGGAGCGGAAAAAGTAAAGGAATTATACGATCAGCGTATTGGTTTATATCGAAAATACGCGGACTACATTATAAAGAACGAATCGATCGCGTCCTCGCTCGACGAGCTGGAGGAAATCGCTGCAATCGCACAGCGCCGCATCGAACTTGCAGTGATCGGCGATCCGATTGCACACAGTCTCTCACCCGAAATTCATCTGAGCGTACTGGAGCGCATCTGCGAACATGTCAGCTATGAGCGCATCCGTATCGAAAAAGGGAAACTCGGAGACGAAATCGGAAGACTGCAGCAGTACTACGACGGATTTAACATAACGATGCCGCACAAGGCTGACATTATGGAATATCTGACAGAGACGGACATCGACGCACAGATTTATCATTCCGTCAACACCGCGGTAAAACGCACAGACGGGTTTGTCGGATACAACACGGACGGCAGCGGGTTTGCCGCAATGATTTACGAGAACGGCGGGTCCTTCGAAGGAAAGCACATTCTTGTCCTGGGTGCGGGAGGCGCAGCCGGAACCATTGCAATCAAAGCGGCGCAGGAAGGCGCGGCGATTGTCAGCATCCTGAGCAGGACACCCGTAAAAGCCGAACACCTGAGCAAAAAAATCAGCAAGCTGTACCCGAATACAACAACAAACCTTGCGGAAATGACAGCGGAACAATTAGACCGGTATTGCGCAACGGCAGATATGCTCGTCAACGGCACACCGCTCGGCATGCACGGCTCGGATACATTCGCCTCGCTGGACTTTCTGAAATCGCTGCCAAAAAATGCACTGGTCTGCGATTTGATCTATCACCCGATGAAGACAATGCTTTATCTGAAAGCGGAAGCCTTGGGACTGCAGGTAATCGGCGGCATACAAATGCTGATCGACCAGGCACTCATTGCGGACGAATTGTATATCGGACATAAACTGAACTTCGCATCGATGCAAAACAGAGCGATCGATGCACTGATTCGAAAGGGGAAATTATCATGATTATTATTGTAAAACCGGATTCCAACCCCAATGAGGTTGAATTCTTTAAAAAAGACATGGAACAACGCGGCTTCGTCATTCAGGAAATCAAGGGCGAATCGACTTATATGATCGGACTTGCGGGCGACACCTCGTCACTCTCGCAGGATGCGATTGCGCGAAACGAATTTGTGCAGTCGGTGATGAAAGTGCAGGAACCTTATAAACTGGCAGGCAGAAAATTCCACCCGCATGACACGGTTGTGGATGTGAACGGAAACAAGATCGGAGGCGGAAATTTCTCTGTCATCGCGGGACCGTGCTCTGTCGAAAGCGAAGAGCAGATCCTCTCTGTGGCACGGGACATTAAAAACTCCGGAGCAACATTCCTGCGGGGCGGCGCATTCAAGCCGAGAACCTCACCGTATGCGTTTCAGGGACTCGGACTTGACGGACTTGCGCTGCTCAAAATAGCCAGACAGAAAACAGGGCTGCCGATTGTGTCCGAAATTATGTCTTCGGAATATTTGCAGGCTTTCGCCGATGATGTGGATGTAATCCAGATCGGAGCAAGAAACATGCAGAACTTCCCGCTTTTGAAGCAAGTCGGCGAACTGAAAAAACCGGTGCTGCTCAAGCGAGGACTATCCTCAACGATCGAAGAATTGCTCATGGCTGCGGAATACGTCATGGTGGGCGGATCCTCCCAAATTATTCTCTGCGAACGCGGTATCCGTACATTCGAGACGGCAACAAGAAACACGCTCGACCTATCGGCAATTCCGGTATTGCATC
>CAYUFL010000026.1:24494-26176 GCA_964444065.1 uncultured Lachnospiraceae bacterium | reverse complement strand
TATTGTGAATATATTCGTGGATTTTACAGGGAGAAGCTGGAAGAACTGAGCGGCTCCGAATCGTAATTTCGCGGTCGATCTAAAATAAAAGGCTTATTACATTTTTATCAATAGGACACAAAGGCATACCGCATTGAACTGCACGCGGTATGCCTTTGCTTTTTTGACGGATCGATTGTATTTCGGTATACGAGCATTATTTCAAATAGAGACCGACGATTTCGAGTTTTGTATCGAGTGAAATGGTATAGGTCATTTTTTTGTTTTCATATTGTGCCACTACAATGACAACTGCAGAATCTTCCTTTGTGGAACTGTCCTGCTGTCCGAGCACCGTTGTTTTGGAAAATTCCTTGAATCCGCCCGCAGACTGGAGCAACGCTGAAAACGCGTTTTGAAGCACGGATGCGGAGAGATCATCCTGCAGGTCTGAACGCGTCTGATCTGTGACTGACTGATAATTGCCGTCGTTGATCAGCGTGATGATTTCCTGTGCTTTGGCGGTGACTTCGTTCTGATTGAATCCGTCCGCCAGCTTTGATGATCCGCAGGAACAGAGCATCATCAGCAAGCATGCGACGAACACAACGCTAAATAGTTTCTTCATTGGTTACTGCCTTTCCTTTTTTATATTCCATCCATACATACAATGCCATGATTGCGGCAAAAACGCCCAATCCGATTTCGATGACCAGTGTGGATATCCCGAATGTGGTTGCGATCATTGCGCCCGTATCCAGCACCGCATGCAGCACCAACGGAATAAAAAGCCATCGGAGTTTTTTCTCCCGCACGCTTTTCATCACCATGACCGACCATGCGATATGGCATGTCATCGCAAAAATCCGTTCCATTCCCGCTGCAAACATTGACAGCGAAGATACCGTAGTGGGAGGATAGAACAGCAATATCAGGGCATTGACGCCGACGAGCAGAACAGCCTCGATGCCGCCGTGCCCGATGCCGAATGAGAGACCGTCAAAAAAGGATGTACGTTTTTTCAGCGCAAGCTTCATAACGAGATATCGCCCGAGTTCCTCAAACAGCGATGCGGTGACGCCGTAAAACGCCGCCGTAAACATGGGCATAACGGCAGTCATGACGAGAAACCAATCCATATTCGGCAGCACAAACTGCAACAGCGGAATTCTGAGCAAGATCTGAAAAACGGTGAACGTCAATACGCCGAAGAGCAGTGCTCGGGTGTACTTCCTGTATTTGACTGCGATGCCGATGCCTGCGCCGATCGGCGCAAAAAATGCAGCAACGGAGGTAAAGATTGTACCGAGGGTCATTTTGCGGTACCTCGTTTCGGTAATTTTTTCGGTTCACGGATGTTTCGTAATGTTTTATTCATTATAATGCAAAAGCGGTTTTTATTCAAGAACGGAATTCGGAGGGGGAGAGGTCATTCTCGTTTCGGCGGGTTTATTTCTTGATTTTTTACTTATAAGAGAATATATTGTAATTATAAGGTAATATCTTAATTTTGGGAGGGTGAAATTGTGAGCGTAAATGTAAAGAAAAGCTTTAAGAAGTTACTTGAGAAGTATATCCATACAGTCGGATATTACGAAGCGTGTTTCCAATCAAGCGTGAAAATCAACAAGGGAATCGTTATTTTTCTTGCGGTGGCTTCCTCTGCATCCATCGGATCATGGGTATTGTGGCAGCAGTATGCT
>CAYUFL010000026.1:0-24484 GCA_964444065.1 uncultured Lachnospiraceae bacterium | reverse complement strand
GTCATTATCGGGGTCTCTCAGGTGGTCTCTGTGGTGAATGAGTTTCTTCCGTACAAAAAACGCATCGATGATCTGCCAAAGCTGACGGGTCAGCTGACTGCGATTTGTATTGACATGAAAAAATGCTGGATGGAAACTGAGATGGGAAAGCTGACCGAGGATCAGATTCTGGAACAATATACTTTGTTTGAATCAAAATGGAACGATACGACAGACGATTATTTTCAGACCTATACCATTCCAAAGGACAACAAAAAATGGAATGAAGCCGGGGAACGGAAAGTCAAAGAAGAGTTTGAACTCATCAGCCAACGACTCATGATGATGTGAATCCCTTGTAAAGAAGAAATAGCAACAATCGATCTGCGGTATCAATTGATACCGAGAATATTTTATGGAATGAAGAGGGGTCTATGGATTACAATAAGTTAACTTTTGAAGAAGATGACAAACTGGAACGAAAACAGTTCGCAAAAAATCTAATGAATATTGTAGATCAGTGGAATGAAACAAAGCACGAGAACGAATCGCTTGTATTTTCCATCGATGCATCTTGGGGTGCGGGGAAGAGCAGCTTTCTGCATATGTGGAAAAACATGTTGCTGAGCGAAGAATATAAAGACAAGAATTATGCCGTAGCGTTTTACAACGCATGGGAAAATGACGACAGCGAGAATGCATTTATTCCGTTGCTATATGCACTGAAAGAGATTGATGCTCAGTCGCAAAAAGAAGCCATCAAGGGGAAAGCCGCAGCGTTTTTAAAAACATGCGGAATTGCATTACTGAAAGACGGGATTAAAAAAATGATCGGCGCAGAAGTCGGTGAAATAGCATCAAAGCTTATCGATGCCGGCGGAGAAGGGTTGGAAGAAGCTCTGAACGAAAAGTCGGAGAGTTTTTTTAAAGAGTACGACGGTTATGTAAAAATGAAGCAAGAATTTAAAGAATCACTGAAAGACCTGATTCCCAAGGAGGGAAAGCTGATTATTTTTGTGGATGAACTGGATCGATGCCGACCGACTTTTGCGGTGGAAACATTGGAAATTGTGAAGCATTTTTTTGACATTAAAAACGTTGTATTTATCTTTGCCGTTGATTTGGAACAGCTGTCACATTCGATTGCGACGATGTATGGGTCTGGAATGGATTCAGCAGGGTATCTGAGACGGTTTTTTGATTTTATAGTAAAAATACCAATAATCAATATATCTGCTTATTTAGAAAATGAATTAGGTAGTGTATTTACTAAAACGCACTATCAATCGCTTTTATTAAAACAAGTGATTGATATGATATCTGCACTTAAATTAAGCCTACGAGATAGTAAAAAAATTCTGGATGCTTTTATGCTATTCAGGTTTTATTACAGCGACATGATAAATATTATTACGGATAGAAATGATTACCCAATGAGTTATGGCACTCAAAATTATGATTCTGCATCAAATGATTATAAAATAGTTGATAGTTTATTGATATATTTGTATTTCATTATAATGAAATACAAATATCCAGATGTGTACTCTATTTTAATTAACGAAAAGTTTGCTTTCTCGACGAATAATAACAATCAATTTAAAATTCTTGATGCCAAATATTTTAATTTTTCTAATTTAATAAATGATATTGTTATCAGTTTATCGCAAAAAAAATCGTTGGAACAACGCAACAAATTCCCTTTGTTTGATGTGAATGTTATCAAGAAAAATTCGACAGATACAGAGTTTGATTTTTCAAAACACATTGAATTAACCATCGAAATGTTCACATAAAAACAGCGCCCTCCGTTTTTGCGGAGGGCGCAACTTTTATTTCAGTTTATGCTTCTTCGTCTTCGTCGTCTTTGTCTTTTTTCGGCATGACGCCGTTTTTGAACATCATTTCGTCAAAGTAAGTGTCTTTGAAGTCGGTGTCGAAATTGAGCTCCGTGTGCACGGATTTTGCCTGAATCTTGTTGCATTTCTTCACGACCGCCTGATCGAGCAGCAGCATCTGTACGCCTGTGCCGGCACCGTTGCTGATGGAACGGACGGGAACGCCCGGATAATTCGGAAGCAGCCCGATGAACTGCGCTTTCTGCACATCCAGATAATTGCCGAACGCGCCTGCCAGACAGATTTCGAAGAACTCTTCTTTCGGCAGTTCGTAGTTCGAGACAAGGATTTCGCAGCCCGTGGCAATCGCCGCTTTTGCAAGCTGTACATAGCGCGCGTCTTTCAGCGAGAAGTAGACATCGTCGCCGTTGCCGCTTTCCTCCGCGAATGTCAGAATGAATGCATTGGATTCGCCGATTTTCTTCAGGCGCTTTGCAAGCGGACCATCCCCGTGCAGTGCGACATATTCGTCATGCGAGTACATTTTTCCGCGTTGATTGATGATGTCCGTGCGAAGCAGTTCCGCCAGGATGTCAATAATCCCCGATCCGCAGATGCCGACCGCGGGAACATTGCCGATGACATCCAGTATAATGTTTTGGTTTTCGTCGATATCAAAGTGCTGAATCGCGCCGTCCGCCGCTCTCATGCCGCAGGACAATCCCGCGCCTTCCAGCGCCGGTCCGCAAGCTGTGGACGCAACAAGATAATTGTCTTCCGTGCCAACCGCGATTTCTCCGTTTGTACCGAGGTCAATGATCACACGCGGTTTTTTGTCATTCGGGATCGATGCCAGCACCGCTGTCGTGTCGGCTCCGACAAATCCGCCGAGCAGCGGAAGGAACGTGATTTTTGCGTTCGGATTGATATGCAGTGCCGTGTCTTTGCCGCTCAGTTCGACGAAGTCTCTCGTTGTGCTCACAAAAGGCGCGTTGCCGAGGCTTTTCGGGTATAAGCCGAGGAACAGATGCTGCATGGTGGAGTTGCCGCACAGCACCATATGATAGATTGCCTGCGAATCGAAACCGTCCGCATTCGCCTGATCGATGAGCACGTTGATCGTGTCCATGATTTTTTCCTGCATAACTTCCGTTCCGTCTTCGTGTTTGATGCAGTAGGAAATGCGGCTGATGACATCCGCGCCGAGCGCAGCCTGCTGATTGAGCGAAGAGTATGTGCCGACCAGTTCCATGGTATTCATATTGTACAGATATGCCGCAACCGTGGTTGAACCGATGTCGATGGCAAAGCCGTAAATATCTTTGGTATCGTTCACGCGGATATCGATGATTTCATTTTTAAATAAAACAAGATTAAAAACAGAATCCTTTTGGTATACGCTGGCATTTCGGGCAAGAATTTTGAGGGAATTGAAGTTGATTTTGTTGATTTTGTATTTTTCGTCTATTTTGTCGAGAAAGCTGTTGCAATGATCCGCAATGATATCGCTGTCTTTGACATGCATTGCCTGCAGCATCGGGTTGATGGTGGCGGTGAATTCGAGCTTTGAAGTCAATACATTGACTTTTCTGTTGGCAGGATTGAGAATTTTGACAACCGAGATATCCTGATTGACTTCCGTCTGACAGGACAGGACGGTGGATTCTTCTCCGTTCGTGATGATTTCCACGGCGCATTTGCCGCACTTGCCGTTTCCGCCGCAAACCAGATCCTGCAGGAATCCTGCGTCTTCGCATATTTTGGAAAGCAGCTGTCCTTTTTCTGTCTCGTAAACGACGCCTTCATGAACGAAGGTGATTTTTACTTTTTCCATTTTTATCCTCCTGAATGATGCTGAAAATGCTTGTATTCGTAAAGATTGAATGGTATGATGTTATCGATCTGCAAACGGTTGCATCTGCCGCTCAATTTTTATATTTTACCAATGAAACTACAAGATTGATTATATGCAATCGGTGCAAGAAAGTAAAGTGATATGATCACATAAGCGCAAAATTCTTTTATATATGCGGTATTTTTGTGCGGATACAAAATATTTCCCCATGACAAAAAAAAACTTTTAATGTTGAATGTCATATAGTATAATGGTTTGTGTATGATACAGAAACCGGATTGGTATTTTGGCAGATACCGCCCGACGTTTCGACAAAACATTTTGGAGGAAATATTCATGATCATTATCGGTGAGAAAATCAACGGTACTATTCCGGTCGTCAAAAAAGCGATTGAAGCGAGAGATGTCGCGTTCATTCAGAAAAGAGCAATCGACCAGGCAGAAGCAGGCGCCAGCTTTATTGACGTATGTGCAAGTGTTGACGCGGAACGAGAAAAAGAAGTACTGACTTGGCTGATCAATATCGTGCAGGACGTCACGGATGTGCCGCTTGCAATTGACAGTCCCAATGAAGATCTGCTGGCGGAAATTTACACACTGGCGAAAAGACCCGGTCTGTTTAACTCCGTCAACGAAGAAGGAACCAAATGCGAAACCATCTTCCCTCTGATGACAGGCAACGAATGGGAAGTTATCGGACTGACCTGCGATAAAGAACACGGGATTCCGATGGATGTCGAAACAAAAGTTGATATTGCGAAACGCATTATTGACAAAGGCGCAAAATACGGCGTCGAACCGCACAGAATCCACATCGACCCCGCCGTGATGGCATTGGCTACCGCTCCGGAAGCGATGAAAAATTTTGAACAATGTATTATGAAAATCAAGGAGTACGCTCCTACTGTAAAAATCACAGGTGCAATCAGCAATATTTCTTACGAAATGCCTGTCAGAAAAATCATTAACCAGGCATGTATGACAATGGCAATCCGCGCAGGACTTGATTCCGCGATTATGGATCCGCTTGACAGAGAAATGATGAGCATGATTTATGCGGCAGAAGCACTTTCAGGAAAAGATAAGAGCGGACGAAAATATAACATGGCATACAGAAAAGGCAAAATCGGTCCGATCAAAAAATAAACAGATGACAGACAACTGTCTGTCACAAACAAACATTAAAATAAAATCACCACAGAGTAGGTAAGGCGCGTCAAGTATCACAAGATGGGATGTAGCTTGTGAACGAAGGCCTTCGGCCGCGATGCCTTACCGCTTCCGCTGATTTGCAAATGCAGCAGTGCCTTTGCCAGTAATGCGGGAGCGTTACTTGGAAAGGACCAAATGGAAAGTAATGCTGCCAATACAACACCAAAGTCAGCCGCAAAAAAACGAAACTATGTGAGTAATCTTGTCTTTGCATCGGTTTTCGTCGCATTGGCTGTTCTGCTCAAAATTTCTTTTGAGATTTACTTCACTCCTCAGCTCAGATTTAATTTCTGCAATGTTCCGATTATGATGTCGGGTATTTTTCTGGGACCGGTGTGGGGCTTCGCTGTCGGAGCCGTCACCGACATTGTTAACTACCTGATCAAGCCGGCAGGCGCGATGCATTGGGGCTTTACACTTTCCAGTGCTTTGACGGGATGTATTCCCGGGATTATTTTTGTGCTGACCAAGAAAAAAAGAAAACACGATAAGTTGCTGTTTTCTTTGCTAAACATCGCAAATTACGTTATTCTGATAGGAGGGCTCGTACTTCTGTTTCAAGCAAACGGGCTGCTCAAATTTGAAAACGATTTACTTTACATCGCCGGTACGCAGATATCATGGATTCTGTTCGCAGTCATCCTTCTGCTGTTCGCAATTTACGCATTATCACTCATTTTCTTGCTTGGAAGAAAAGAAAATGAAAAGACCGTCATCCCCGCATACAAAATTATTTTTGCGGTTGCATTGGTTGAGATCGTTTGCAGTTTGATCTTAAACACCAACTTCCTCGCTGATCTGTACGGAATGGCAGCGCTTGCGCTGTTGCCGATGAGACTGCTCAAGTCCATCATAGTGATCCCTATCTTTTCGTTTGCATGTTTTGCGCTGTGCAATTTGTTTGCACGGTACAAACTTCAAAAAAATAAATAAATCAAAAGAAAATCGGAGGTGTTTCAATGGTATCGATCAAGACCTGAGACTGCTCTCGGAATCAAAGTACATGACAACAAAACAGATGCCATAGAGTTACAGATCCACAATGATCCGCAATCATCCGAAACGTACCAAGGCAAAAAAATGCCCGGTGCGGCAAGGGGACTGCGATAAGAACAAAAACTTAACCCGATCCCGTTAACCAAATATCACGATGGCTCGTTTCGATCTTAAAAATCTGAAAAGATTACAGATACGGCTTTGAAGCGGAAACGGATCTGAATGTGATAAAATCGATTGATCCGGCAAGGGTAAGTATTTTTCATCACGATATTTCGAATAAATTAAGATATATATTTTAGGAGGAAAAAAAACATGTTGGATCCAACCATCTACAAAGACTGGCAAATTGCGGAAGATGCCGAAAAGAATTTACCACCTGTCGAATATTTTCGCGAGCTGATGGGTTTGCTGCCTGATGAAATCATCCCGTTTGGTAAAACACCGAAACTGGACTTCATCAAAATCATTGAACGTCTGAAAGACAAACCGGACGGCAAGTACATCGAAGTAACGGCGATCACACCGACTCCGCTCGGAGAAGGCAAATCAACGACCAGCTTGGGACTTATTGAAGGTCTCGCGAAACTGGGCAAAAATGTAGGCGGCGCTCTGCGTCAACCTTCAGGCGGACCGACCATGAATGTTAAGGGAACGGCTGCCGGCGGCGGAAACGCATTGTTGATGCCGATGACAGAATTCTCTTTGGGACTTACCGGAGACATTAATGACATCATGAACGCACACAATCTGGGCATGGTAGCTTTGAATGCGCGTATGCAGCATGAAGCAAATTACGATGATGCGAAACTTGCGCTTCGTAATCTCAAACGTCTGGATATCGATCCTGATCGCGTTGAATTCGGCTGGGTCATCGATTTCTGTGCTCAATGCCTGCGCAACATCCGCATCGGTATGGGCGGAGAAAAAGATGGTTTCGAAATGAATTCAAAATTTGGAATCGCTGTAGGAAGTGAACTGATGGCGATCCTTGCGGTTGCGACAGATCTGAAAGATCTGCGCGAACGTATCGGCAAAATCGTTCTTGCTTATGACAAGAAGGGCAATCCCGTAACGGCGGAAGATCTCGAAGTTGCCGGAGCTATGGCTGCTTGGATGAGAAATACGATCAACCCGACCCTTTGTTATACGGTAGAACATCAGCCGTGTCTGGTGCATGCAGGTCCTTTTGCCAACATCGCGATCGGACAAAGCAGTATTATCGCAGACCGTCTCGGTCTGAAAATGTTTGATTATCATGTTACGGAATCCGGCTTTGCGGCAGACATCGGGTTCGAAAAATTCTGGAACGTCAAATGCCGTCTCAGCGGTCTCAAACCTCATGTATCTGTAGTAGTTGCAACCATTCGTGCGCTTAAAATGCATGGCGGCGGCGCAGCAGTTGTTGCAGGTCGTCCTTTGCCGGCAGAATACGTTGAAGAAAATCTGGAATTGTTGGAAAAAGGCTGCGCGAATCTGTTCCATCACGTCAACAACGTGAAAAAGAGCGGAATCAAACCGGTCGTTTGCATCAATAAGTTCTATACAGACACAGACGCAGAAATCGCATTGATTCGTAAACTCTGTAAAGAACAGGGTGTACGCGTTGCATTGTCGGAACACTGGCAGTATGGCGGAGAAGGCGCGATCGAACTGGCTCAGGCTGTTGTTGACGCGTGTGAAGAACCGTCTGAAATCAAATACCTCTATCCGTTGGAAATGCCCCTTCGCCAACGTGTGGAAACCATCGCGAAAGAAATTTACGGCGCGGACGGTGTCGATTGGCAGCCGCTCGCTCTGGAAAAACTCGCGCGTTTCGAAAGCGATCCGAAATACGCCGATTATTCTACCATGATGGTCAAAACGCACTTGTCATTGTCCGCTGACCCGACCGTGAAGGGCGTGCCCACAGGCTGGAGACTGAACATCCGTGATATCCTTGAGTACGGCGGAGCGAAGTTCCTTTGCCCGATGGCAGGAACGATCAGCATGATGCCGGGAACAAGTTCTGATCCGGGATACCGCAGAATCGATGTCGATACTGCTACCGGTAAGGTATCAGGTTTGTTCTAAAAATAATTAAAATACAACTTAATTGCAGCAACCCGATTCAGCGGTTGCTGCAATTATCCTATGTAAGACAAAATTAAATTATTTTTTAAAATTTACAAAATAATACGCAAAAATAGTATCATCATAAGTTCATAATAAAAAACATCAATTTGGAAAATATGCTATGAAAAGGCAATAAAATACGGACGCTCAATATCTCGTTTATAGACCGAAAAAAAGAAACATAGAAGGGAGCTTTTTATGAAATATGCACAGATGGGCTGCGATAAATTCGTAGACGAAACCTTTTCCAAGGCAGCGGTACCCGGCGGCGGCGGTGTTGCGGCATTGGTCGGCGCACTCGGTGTGGCACTCGGCGGCATGGTATGCAACCTGACCACCGGCAAAAAAGCATATGCTCAGTATGAAGAAGACATTCAGAGAATCATGAAAGAAGCGGATGATCTGAAAGTAAAAATGATGGACATGATCGATCAGGATGCCGAAAACTTCCTGCCGCTGTCCAAGGCTTACGGTTTGCCAAAGGAAACCGAAGAAGAAAAGGCATTCAAAGCAGAAACGTTGGAAGCAGCACTGAAAGTTGCCTGCGGCGTGCCTGTGGACATCGTCCGCGTTTCTTTCGAAGCGATCAGACTGCATGAAGAGCTCGCTGAAAAAGGATCCAAACTGGCGCTTTCCGATGTCGGCGTCGGCGTACAGCTGCTTCGCAGCGCGCTGATCGGAGGATGGCTGAACGTGGTCATCAACATCAATATGATCAAAGACACTGAATATGTGGCAAATATTCGCAAAGAACTCGCTCCGTTGGTTGAAAACGGCGTTAAAATTTGTGATAATGTATATGAAAAAGTTCTGAATACTTTAGAAAAATAGGAGAATAAAGCAATGACAGCTACCTTACTCTCAGGCAAAGAAGTCAGTGAATCGATGCTCGCTCAGATCCTCGAAGACGCGAATGAACTCATCGCAAAAGGCATTCAGCCGACGCTCGCAATTATGCGCGTGGGCGATGATCCGGGATCTATTTCATATGAAAAAAGCATCATTACGAGAATGGGAAAATCCAACATTAAAGTGGAATCCATCACATTCCCGATCGATGTCACACATGCTGATTTTGTTGCAAAACTCAAAAGCATCAACGACGATAAAAACATCAACTCGGTACTCATTTTCAAACCGCTTCCCGAACAGCTGAATGAAGAAGAAATCAAATATATCCTCAGCCCGGACAAAGATCCGGATGCGCTCAATCCGACCAACCTCGGTAAACTCATGATCGCCGATGAAAAAGGATTCTTCCCCTGTACGGCGGAAGGCGTGATGGAACTTTTGAAATTCTACAAAATCGACATCAAAGGCAAAGATGTTGTGATCATCAACAACTCCAACGTACTCGGCAAACCGCTTGCGATCATGATGACCAACGAATTTGCTACCGTTACTTTGGCACATGTCTTCACAAAAGACGTCAAAGCTTATACACTCAAAGCAGACATCGTCGTTTCCGCGGCAGGTATTTACGGTCTTGTGAAAGCAGATCAGCTTAACGAAAACTGCATTCTGATCGACGTCGCGATGGCACAGATGAAAGACGAAAACAAACAGCTCGTACTGAATGAAGACGGCAAACCGATCCGAACGGGCGATGCACATGTCGATTGCCTCGAAAAAGTTGCAATGATCACATCCGCGACACCGGGATGCGGCGGCGGAACAGGTCCGATTACGACGGCGCTGCTCGGTCAGCACATCATCAAAGCGACCAAAATCCAGAACGGATTATACTAAGCGCTCTCTCGGGAAACGAAGTTTCGTTCGCGTTTCCGAAGCGATCAGATGAAAAACGATGAGATTCGTTTTATAGAAATACAGGAGGATAACCAATGATTATATCTCAGAGAAAGCCCGACGCAGAGATTCTTGATTCTCTGAAAGACGCGGTTAACGTTGTTCTGATTGGATGCAGCGAATGTGCTACCGTCTGTCAGACCGGCAGCGAAGAAGCAATGGCTGCAATGAAAGTGTTCCTTGAAGAAAACGGCAAAAAAGTAACATGCTCGATCTATCCGAATGCAAGCTGCAACAAACTTGCGGTAAAGAAAGATCTCAAAGACAATAAAGAAGCAGTGGGAGAATCTCAGGCAATCCTTTCGATGTCCTGCGGTGACGGCTGCCAGACTGTGGCATCCAACACGAAACTGCCCGTATATCCGGCGAATGACACGATGTTCCTCGGCGAAGTCGAACGTGTCGGTCTCTTTACGGAAGCCTGCCGTTTCTGCGGACAGTGCGTACTCGCAAACACAGGCGCAATCTGCCCGATAACAAAATGCGCAAAATCTCTCACGAACGGTCCGTGCGGCGGTGCGAAAGACGGTATGTGCGAAGTGAATCCGAATAACAAATGCGGATGGATCTTGATCTACAACCGTATGACGGAACTCGGTCAGCTTGACAGACTGGAAGCGCTCGGTGAACCGAAAGGTTACCTCATCAACGCGTATCCGAGAGAAATCAACCTGAGAGGTGAAAAAAATGAGTAATTTACAGAAGGCATTTGACGCGGGCAATTTCGCCATTACGGCGGAAATGGCACCTCCGAAAGGATGCGATTTTTCACATATCCTTCATGTCGCAGAACTGCTCAAAGGCAGAGTGACGGCAGTGAACGTAACGGACTTTCAGTCCTCATCCTTAAAAGCATCTTCCATCGGTCTTTGCATTAAACTCAAAGAAGCAGGTTTCGAACCGATTCTTCAGATGACAGGCAGAGACAGAAGCAGAATGGCGATTCAGGGCGACATGCTTGCCGCTGCCGCATTCGGCATTGATAACTTCCTCGCGCTCACAGGCGACCATACAACGGTCGGTGACTGCAAAGAATCCAAACCGGTTTTCGATCTGGACAGCGTCGGCATCCTGTTGGCAGCAAAACAGCTCGAAGCAGGAAAAGACTGCGGCGGAAACGCGCTTGAAGGCGCTGCACCGGTATTCTATCTCGGCGCAAGCTGCACACCGGAATATCAGCCGCTGCCGCTGCACATGATCAAAATGAAGAAAAAAGTGGAAGCAGGCGCAAAATTCTTCCAGACACAGGGCGTATACGACATCGAAAGTTTCAAACGCTTTATGGATGAAGCACGCAAACTTGACTGCAAAGTGATGGCAGGGATCATTCCCCTCAAATCAGCAGGCATGGCAAAATACATGAACAAAAACGTACCCGGCATCAATGTACCGGAAGAATTGATTGCAAGACTCAAAGGCAGTGCTGATGCGGTCAAAGAAGGCATCCTGATCTCTGCGGAACTGATCAGCAAGATCAAGGAACAGGGTCTTTGCGACGGCGTACACGTTATGGCGATCGGTGCGGAAGAAAACGTACCGCCGATCCTTGACGAAGCGGGACTGTAAACGGAGGATATGATGAAAATAGCGGTACTTGGCGGAGGTCCCGGCGGATATGAAGCAGCGATTGCTGCTGCGAAAAAAGGGGCGGAAGTCGTATTAATCGAAAAGGACAAAGTCGGGGGCACCTGCCTCAACAGAGGCTGTATTCCGACAAAAGCACTGCTTGCTTCCTACGAAGTATATGAAACAGCGGAAGAAGCGGCAGATTTCGGTATCAACATCAGCGGAGAAATCACAGTAGATTATGCGGCGGTCATCGCACGCAAAAACAAAGTGGCAACCTCTCTGGTCAAAGGCATTCACTACCTGCTCGAAAAGAACGGGGTAACATACATCAACGGATTCGGTACCATGATCGACAAGAACACGATCGAAGTAGCGATGGAAGACGGAACCAAACAAACCGTAACTGTGGATTACACCATTCTGGCAACCGGCTCTGTGCCGATCTGCCCGGGGATGTTCCACTTTGACGGCAAACGCGTGATCACAAGCGATGAAATCCTCGATATGACGGAATGCCCGAAATCGGTTATTCTGGTCGGCGGCGGTGTTATCGGATGCGAAATCGGACAGTTCCTTTCCAAAATGGGAACGGAAATGACGATCGTGGAAATGCTCCCGCAGATCCTTCCGACGATGGACGAAGACGTTGCGAAACAGCTTGCGCGTCAGTTCAAAAAGGAAAAAATCAAAATGATCACCGGAGACGGAATTGCCGAAGTCATCGTAAAAGATGCAAGCGTTGCGGTAAAACTGCAAAGCGGCAAAGAACTCGAAGCGGATTATCTGCTCGTGGCGATCGGCAGAATGCCGTTCACGAAAGGCGCAGGTCTGGAAACAGTCGGTGTGGAACTGACAGAACGCGGACGCGTGAAAGTGAATGAATATCTGCAGACGACGGTTGACAATATTTATGCGATCGGCGATATCATCGATTCCGCAATGCTGGCTCACGTAGCAAGCAAAGAAGGATTGATCGCAGTTGCGAACATTATCGACGGCGCGAAAGAAATGCCGACTTATCATGCCGTACCGGGCTGTGTGTACACGAACCCCGAAGTGGCGAGCGTCGGTGCGACCGAAGCGGAACTGATCAAAAAAGGCATTGCATACCATACAGGCACATTCGACTTCAAAGGTCTCGGCAAAGCACAGGCAAGCGGCAAAATCACCGGTTTTGTCAAAGTGATCGCGGATGAAAACGACGTGATTCTCGGCGGTGCGATTGTCGGGGCTCACGCGACGGATATGCTGCAGGTACTCACCATGGCAACGCAGCTCAAAATGACTGCAAAAGTTGTCGGTGACTGCATTTTCCCGCACCCGACCATGAGCGAGGCAATTATGGAAGCGCTTCACGATTTACACGGAGCAAGCATCCATAAAGCATAGATTACCATATCAAAGGAGAACGCGAGATATGAATTATCCGAATAACTTAAAGTACACAAGTGACCACGTTTGGGTGAAAGTAGACGGCGACAAAGTGATTGTCGGTATCACGGATTTTGCTCAGGATCAGCTCGGCGACGTTTTATATGTCGATCTGCCCGCTGAAGGAGACACCTTTGCCAAAGGCGAAGTATTCTCTGAAGTGGAATCTTCCAAAACGGCTTCTGAACTGCAGCTTCCGTTCGCAGGTGAAGTTTTGAAAGTAAACGAAGATCTGGATGATTCTCCGGAACTGTTGAACGAAGATTCGTACACAAACTGGATCGCAGAATTCAAAGCAGAAGATCTTTCTGAAATCGATGCACTGATGTCGGCTGCCGACTACGAAGCATCTCTGTAAAAGTCAAAAATGAATGCACGGACAGACGGCACTTTATATGCCGTCTGTCCATAATACAATTTTCAAAGCGTTTTACGAACTTATGATTTCATGATTCATCTTATCAGCAGCCGTCCATAGACATGAGAGGATTTGATTTAAGGGAATACCGACAGATCAGATCTGTTTTCGTGTGGATGAAAGGAAGCTATTATGTTAGGCGAATGTCACGGACATATCATTTTGGATGGGATTGATTTCAAAAAGGCGATTGCGGCGCATCGCGAAAGACCTGACGAGACCATTATCAGAAATCGTTTGCAGCAGTACAAAGATAACGGCATTTTATTTTTTCGCGACGGCGGAGATAACCTGGGTGTTTCCGAACGCGCTGCGCAGATTGCCCCCGAATACGGCATTGATTATCGTACGCCGATTTTTGCGATGCATCGCAAAGGATGTTACGGCGCCATTGTCGGAAGAAGTTTTGAGACGATCAGCGATTTCGTTCTTTTGGTTGAAGAGCTGAAAAGCAAAAAAGCCGATTTTGTCAAAATTATGGTTTCCGGCATCATGGACTTCGGTCAGTTCGGCGTCATCAGCGATGGCTCGCTCACACTTGCGCAAATCAGCGAAATCGTTCATATCAGCCACAGCGAAGGTTTTTCGGTGATGGCGCATGTCAACGGTGCAGTCAATATCCGCAATGCTTTGGCGGCAGGGGTGGACAGCATAGAACATGGTTGCTATATGGATGATATTGCAATTGAAATGCTGGTAAACTCAGAAACCGTCTGGGTACCGACGGCAGCAGCGATCTGCAATGTGGCGAAGGATCCGAAACAACGTTTTGATGCGAAAAATGCGGCAAAAATTGCGGACGCTCATTTAGTCAATATCGGCAAAGCAATTTCCTGCGGCGCAAAAATGGCGGCAGGCAGCGATGCGGGTGCTTATCTCGTGCCGCACTGCGACGGATTGCGTGATGAGATTGCTTATTTTAAAGGCATTATAAAAGACGATTTATTCTGTTTGCAACTCCTTGAAAAAGGGGAAACAATAATGAAAGAGAAATTTAGGAGGTATCATGGATAAACTGTTTAACACACCTGCGGAAATTTATACCGCTATGGTCAACACAGGCGTAGCGAAATCAAAACTCAGCATTCTGAAAATGATTGTGCTCGGTATTTTGGCAGGGGCATATATCGCCTTCGGCGCATATGGTTTCATTGTATTTATTACAACATCTACTTTTGATCCGGGTCTGGCAAAATATATCGGGGCGGCAATCTTCCCGGTAGGTCTTATGATGGTGGTCATCGGCGGAGCGGAGCTGTTCACAGGCAACTGTCTGATGACACTTGCCGTTATGGACAAGAAAATCACAGGGATGCAGATGCTCAGAAACTGGCTGTTTGTTTACATCGGAAACATCATCGGTTCTTATCTGCTCGCATGGATCCTTTCTTCCACAGGTCTGATGAGCGATGCCATTGTTGCCAAAGCGACAGCGATCGCAACAGCAAAAGTTGGTCTTTCCTTCGGCGTTGCGTTTGCAAGAGCAATTCTGTGCAACATCCTTGTGGTCATGGCAGTCTGGCTTGCGGCAGGCGCCAAAGATGTGGTCGGCAAAGTGTTTGCAATCCTTTTCCCGATCGCACTGTTCGTGTTCTGCGGATATGAACACAGTGTCGCCAACATGTTCTTCATCCCGCTCGCACAGTTCAGCGGTGCGGCTATTACAACCGGCGCAATGTGGCTCAACAATATCCTGCCTGTTACGCTCGGCAATATCATCGGCGGCGCTGTCATTATCCCGATCTGCTATCAGATCGCTTACGGCGCAAAAAAAGAAAAACCGCAGGCATAAATCACGCGGTTTAGCAGGAATATAAGGGCATCCGCTTTGAAGCGAGATGCTCTTTTTTTTGTTGGCAGTCTGAAAAAAAAAAGCGCTTTGCGCGCATCAAACCAATTTTAAAAAATAGATTGCATAAAATTTTAAAGCATTATACGCTGAAAGAGAAGAATCGATTCTGAAATACCATATTACAGAGAGGAAGGGAAAAATGAAAGTAGAATTGGAAGAAATACCGCCGCTGCGTACTGCTTATATCAGAAGAACGGGGGGTTACGGAATTGAAAATACACAGACAATGGAGCAATTAAGAATCTGGGCAAAAGCAAATAACCTGATGGATGAGCAGGCTGTCATTTTTGGGATTGCGCAGGATAATCCGCAGACGGTGCGCCCCGAACAATGTCGTTATGATGCCTGCATCGCAGTAAGCGAAGACTGTTGTGTGCATGATGATATCATTCGTCAAGGGATGATCGCGGGCGGAAAATACGCCGTCTTTCAAATGGAGCATACAGCGCAGGCAGTGCAGCAGGCATGGGGAGAGATTTTCCCGGAACTGCAAAAACATCAATATCAAATTGACACAACAAGACCGATACTCGAGCGTTACCGTGCCATACTAGTGAAGCAGCATCAATGTGAAATCTGCGTGCCTGTAAAATAAAATGCTTACGCATACTTTGTGTTTCGAATAAAACGGATCGTCCGAACAAGATATTTCCCGGGAAATCAGTGCACGGCGAATTTTGTTACAATAAACTTGGCAAGAAAAATACCGAGCAGGCAAAGCAATACACTCAGCGCTGCGTATAAAGCGGCAAGTCCGAATTTTCCATCCGAGAGCAGATTACTGGTTTCCAACGAAAATGTGGAAAATGTCGTAAATCCGCCGCAAAGTCCCGTTGACAGGAAGAGCAGCACCTTTGGGTCAATGGGCATGACCTGTCCCGAATATTCACTGATCAATCCGATAACAAACGCGCCGATGAAATTGATCAACAGCGTGATGAGCGGAAAAGGTGAGTTCGACGCGGAAAAGACGAGACTGAACAGGTAGCGCAGGATGGCTCCGACGGCACCGCCGAGCCCGACATATATCAGTTGCATAAGCACCTCAAAAAAAGTTATATGAACAAAAAAAAGTCGATGAGATTTGTCATAGACAGAAGTCATCAGCTTTGATAAAGCGGTTCAGATAAACTCGGGAGAACTTCATTCCCGTTTCTATTATTATATCAGACCGATCCGTCATCGGCAAGCAAAGGAGTTCGAAAATTGTAAAATAGATTGACCGGACGCTTAGCCCAAAACCTGAATCATATATCCGATGAGGTAGAGAAGCAGAAGATGCACGGGATAAAACGCGTAGAAAAAGTATTTCAGTTTCAGTCCGCGTTTTCCGTTGTACCAATAGATGAGAGGAATATTCAGCAGGGCAGGAAGTTCGTTGAACATCGCAAATATCAGGGTAACGGTGCCTGCCGCCATTTCGGCGACACGGCTCTTGCGCAGTGCATACATGACTGCTATCGTCAGGACACCGAATTCGAAATAATCCGTATTCAGCACTGCGGCAAGTGCCATGCCCAGTGCAAGCACGGTGAATGCTGCGAAAAGGACATTGGCTTTCTCTGAAGTGTATTTCTTACGCACCAGCAGATAACCCGCAATGCTCAGCAGTACGCAAAGCCCGAGCAGAAGACTGTAAGAAGTAAAATCCAGCATAATCAGATGATCGCTGCCTGCATAGTAGAGGATGTAATCAATGAAATTGAGCACTCCCAGAATACCGTACTGCATTGCAATATATGCCGCGGACAGAATGCCGAAGAATGCCGGAACGATGAGCCATTTCTTCGCTTTCCATAGATCAGTCATCATCTCGAATCCGATCATAACAAGCAATCCGATCAACAAGGTAAAGAAAACGTTCTGATGGCTAAAATCAAAGAGTTGGTAACTGAAGGCGAGGTCAAACGGGATCTCCGAAATCAGCGCAAACAGAGCAAGTCGCAGTGCGTAATTCCTTCTGCTTTTGGTATGAAGAAAACCCTCGATGAGCAGAAAACAGAAAATGGGAAAGGCAAGGCGACCGAACATTCTCATGTAATGCGCCAGTGAGATCATAGACGCGCTGTTCCCGTTGACGAGCGGATTCTGAAGAATCGAAGCCGCGATGTGATCAATGAGCATCGAAAAAACCGCAATGAATTTCAGCGTGCTTCCGCTGATGCCTTTGCGGTTTTGAATTGGTGTGATATCCGTCCTCAGATCAAGTTCCATCGTGCCCTGCCCCTTTTCGTATGATTGTAGCACATACAAGGTTTCTTGCAAAGTATTACAGATGAAACGCTTTCGCTGGTGCGGTGTTTTTCATGGCGTGTTCCTTCAGGGAATCATCCAATACAAATGGGTATCCAGTATGAATTGCAATCCTGCCATTGCCATGGCGAAAAAACAGAGCAGTACAATCAGGACGATCGCGACGCCGTCATAGCGTAACGGGGTATCTTTGTTCTTTCGCGCACTGATGAGGATTTCCGTCCCCAGCAGAATGAAGATCAGCGGCCAGCAGGCGGAAATCAATCGGTAAGTGATCGGGGCGCCGATCACTTTGGCAAGAAAGAGAGCTCCTATTGCGATGAGGACAAAACCGAGGGTGAGTGTACCTACTCTTTTTCCGTTCATTGTGCATCCTCTGTGCGGTTGATTGCATCATCCGAGAATGGTGCATAAGGGTCAGCCACAGGTGTCTTTTTGCCGACGATCACGCGGATGCCGATCCAGACCAGCAGAAGCGCTGCGGCGATGCGTGGCAGCTCATACAAAAGATTGCGGAAAAGGTAATAGATACTGTCAGGCATCCAGTCGTAAAATAATTCGAACAGGTTGCTGGTAAAGACAAATCCGCCGATGCAGATCAGAACGACACCCAATACTGATTTTGTTTTTTGTGATAAATTGAGGCGGCGTCCTCCGAGCAGATAGCAATAGAACGGCTCGTCGGGCTGATTTTGAAATTGTTCCGGATGCATACTGTTGAGATTGATTGCGTCAAAGAACGCATAAAACCAAATCAGCGGGAACAGAAAACCGAGCATGACGCTGTCGAGAAAAATCGATATCATGATCACCAAACAGGCGGCGCCCATCAGCGAAAGCCCGCGCAGCATGAAGCCCATATACATTTGAGCTGCTCCGGGGATCAGCGCAAACAGAAAATTTAAAAACTTACTTCTTTGTTGTTTCATCAGTGAAAAAACCTCCTTGGGTTATTGTATCGGAAAAATCGGAAAATTTTGTCTGAACATTCTCAAACCAACCGGTGGACGAATGATTTTTATTTGCGCCATGTTTTATGCCAGTGTGTCCGATATCCGAGAACGGAACGGCAATAAGCAGCAACAGGGAACAACACAGCGCAAATCCGATTTTGAGATTGTAAAACAGATTATTATGTGATATGTGTTTAGCACGTATGGTTTGCTTGATATTTGCAGACAACGCGCGGGGCGGATCCGCAAGTGCGGTATCGGGAAATGTGTCTGCCAGAATGCAGGTGCAGCGTTCGCAATCAATCAAATGATTCAGCGCTTGCGTTAATTCATCGCCGTAAAGACTGCCGCATTGCAGTTGTTTTATCGTTTCTTCGGACAGATGTCCGTCGGTTTGATACAGGTTCATCATTCCCACCCTTCCTCGTATTGTTGTTTGATCATTTCTCGTGCCCGTCTGATCTGCGTTTGCAATGTTTTGACGGGAATATTTTTTTCTCTTCCGTATTCCGATAACGGAATGCCGGCAATGTAATAATGATACGCCGCCGATTGATACGGTTCGCGTAAAGACAGGATGATGGATTTCAACGTTTCCGCCTCCGTGTTTCGGATGGCAGTTTCTTCCATGGGCGGCGCCGTGCAGTCTGCAATTTCCCCCTCCAGAGAATCGATCGACTCGGTGCGATGTTTGTTTTTTCTGAGCCAGTCGCGACATTTGTTCAACGCAATCTTGCACAGCCAGGCTTTGATATTGTCGTCCTTGAGTGTATGACGGTGTTTGTAGGCAGAAAGGAAGGTTTCCTGTGTCAGATCTTCGCTGTCAAAGCGGTCATGGGTAACGTTCAGGCAAACGGTGTAAACCAGTCTGTTGTAGCGATCGATCAGTTGTGTAAATTCCTTGTCGTTGATATTCATCACCTGCCTTTGCCTGTCATCTATTATAACGTACCGAAAGGCAAAATGCCTTCAAAGTTTTTGCTGCGAACTGCATTTTTTATCATATATAAAATTCATATTTCCGGAATTCTCGGTTTGCTTGCAAACAGGGATATGATATAATTGAATAGAATTGAATGTTTCTGATTAAATGTATCAATTTGAAACATATCGGTTGCTATTTTAACAAAATAGTACCATATGGGGAATCAGTGCATGTTTGACATCGGTAAAGAAACAAAAATCAAGGAGGTATCGGGTAATGATCGGAACCTATCAGGTATGGCCAAAAAAACTGATCATCGGCAGCGGCTCGATCAAACAGCTCGACAATGAAATTCGGGCAATGAACAAGAACCGTATTATACTTTTTACGGATGAGGGACTGCGTGAGATGCCAATCATCGACGAAATCGTAAGCGGACTGCGTTCTGCTGATTTTGAGGTATTGCTTTTCAGTGACATCGGTCCGAATCCAACGGATACGATGGTGGAAAATGCTGTGTCAAAAATGAAGGAATTCTTGCCGGATGTGATCGTCTGTGTCGGAGGAGGCAGCCCGATCGATGCGGCGAAAGCCGCCAATGTCGTTTATACGCACGGCGGACATCCCGCGGACTATGATATCGCGATCGGCGGAATCGATCGCATTGCGCCGAAACTGCTTCCATTTATTGCGATCCCGACTACTGCAGGAACCGGCTCGGAAGTAACATGGGTCGGCGTGATTACAGACACAAAAAAACAGATTAAATACGGTATTTTGAGTCCGTTTCTTGTGCCGGATATTGCAATTCTCGATGCGGAGCTGAGCGTCAGTCTTCCGAAAAATGCGACGGCATATACCGGAGCCGACGCGCTGACGCATTTAATCGAAGCGTATGTTTCCAATGTCGGATTTCCGATCGCGGATGCCATGTGCATCCACGGCATCAAAATGGTGAAGGATGCGCTGCCGAAAGTCGTGAAAGACGGAAACGATCTGAAAGCGCGGGAAGATATGCTGGTGGCATCGATGATGGCAGGGGCGGCGTTTACCGTGAATAATCTGGGGCTTTGTCATCAGATGGCGCATCAGCTGAGTGCTTATTGCGGATTGCCGCACGGTTTGGCAAACGCGATCCTGCTGCCGTATGTGATGCGATATAATCTGGATGCCGATTACCGTAAGTTTACAGATATTGCAGATGCGCTGGGGCAAGATGTCCGCGGGCTGAGCATCGCGGAGAGCGCAGCGCTTGCGGTTATGGCGGTTGAGACCTTGCTTGAAACAATCGGTATTCCAAAGACGCTGGATGAAGTGAACGTCGATCATAATCTGGTAGCGGATATGGCGGCAAGCGCGATCGTCGATTCCGTGGGGTGCAATACAAACCCCAAACCGACTTCGCTCGATGCCTGCATTGGGGTATTTGATCAGGCATTTAAAAAATAATCAAAACTTGTATCGGAAGGTGCGAAAGGAGAAAGCAATGAAAGAGTACAAAATGTTCATCGGCGGCAAATGGGTGGATGCCGTATCAAAAGACACATTCAAAGATTTTAATCCATACACGGGTGATGTGTACGCAACCGTACCGCGCGCAGGGCTGGAGGACTCGGACAGAGTGCTCGGTGCGGCATTTGAAGCAAGAAAAGTATGGCAGAATGTGACCCCCGTGCAGCGTGCGTTGATTCTGATGAAAGCTGCTCAGATCATGAATGAAAACATGGAAGAATACATTGAAGTGCTGACGAACGAGGGCGGCAGTTCTTACGGGAAAGCGATCTTCGAAGTCAGTCAGACGGTTGATCTGCTCAATACGGCTGCGGGAGACTGCAAGCATATCATGGGGGAAGTGTTTCACACCGACCCGAGCAAACTTTCTTTTTCCATGCGAAAACCGCGCGGAACCATCGTTGCGATTTCTCCGTGGAATTTCCCGCTGATTCTTTCCATGTACAAGGTGGCATACGGCTTGGCAACAGGCAACACGATCATTCTCAAGCCATCAAGCGACACCCCTGTAATCGGGCTGAAGATCGGCGAATTGTTCGAAAAAGCAGGTGTCCCGGCTGGTGCGGTGAATGTAATTACGGGTCCCGGGGCGCTGCTCGGCGATGCACTCATCGATGATAAACGCAGCTCTTTTGTTGCCATTACAGGAGAAACCGGTACGGGCAAACATATTGCCATGCGCTGTGCGCAGAATTTTAAAGAGTATACGCTGGAACTCGGGGGGAAGAATCCGCTGGTCGTGCTTGCGGATGCCGATCTGGATTATACGGCGAAAATCGCGGCATGGGGCGCATTCCTGCATCAGGGAGAAATCTGCATGTCGGTAGACCGCGTCATCGTGGAAAAACCGATTGCAAACGAAGTAGCAAATCGGCTGGCAAAGATTGCAGAACATCTGCCGTGCGGCGACCCGAATGACAAAAGCGTCTTCATCGGTCCTGTGATTTCCGACAAGCAGGTCAAATCGATCGATGATCTCGTGCAGGATGCGGTCGCAAAAGGCGCGCAGCTCATGTGCGGCGGCACCTATGAAGGAAGAGTATACAAGCCGACGGTGCTGAACTGCGTAACGCCAGAAATGCGGATTTATCACGAAGAAACATTTGGTCCCGTAGCATGCGTGATTTGTGCCGACGATATGGAGCAGGCACTGGAGATTGCCAACGATACCATGTACGGGCTTTCCGCCGGTGTGATCACAAACAATCTGGAAAAAGCCCTTTATCTTGCCGAACACATCGAAGCAGGCATGGTGCACGTGAACGACAGTTCTGTCGATGCGGAAGCAAGTGTGCCGTTCGGCGGTGTGAAACAAAGCGGGCAGGGAAGAGAAGGCGGGCAGTATTCGCTCAATGAACTGACCGAAGTGAAGTGGGTGACCATACTGAAGAAACAGAGAGAACTGCCGTTATAATAACGATATACAACGAAAAAAAACAGCCGATCCGTGTGGGGCGGCTGTTGTTTATTTTTTTCGAAAACAGTTATTTGCCTGAAGGTTTTATCTGCTGTCAATAAAGGACAGCTTGTCAGTCATGCCGATTAATCTATGATGCAGTCGGATTACAGCATATTCCCGATCACCCACAGCAGCGTCAAATGCAGCGGATAGAAAATATAGAAGAACCATTTGGCAAAGGCACCGCCTTTGCCTTTTTCGCCGTTATAGGCAAGAAAAAGCGGAAAGGCGAATGCCATCATCCACTGCCAGTCGGTGTTCAAAACGGTATTGAAAAATCCCGTTTGCCCGATATACGGCAGAACAAGCAGAAAGCTGAACGCCACATACATGACGCAAAGCGTTCTTTTATTATCATGAAAATAATAGAAGATCAGCATCATGCCGATGCCGAGAACGGAGGCTTCGGTGAACAAAGATGCCGCAGCGATTGCAACTGCGCCCAAGAGGTAAACAAGGCTTTTCTCCGATGTTTTTGCCTTTTCCAGACAACTCAGCATTGCGATACCGCAGCCGAGGGAAAGAAAGATGTTGTTTTCGATGTTCAGCAGGTAATCGAGCAGAACCATAAGTCCCCCGAACGCGAACAGACGAATCATATAGTTCTTTCTGTTGTGCGTGCGGAAAAATCCCTCCACGCTTAGATAAAAGAAAACGGGCGCGGAAAGTCTGCCGAGCCAGGAGAACCAGACCGGCACGTCGGGTATCATCCAATAAATGTGATCGACCAGCATCAGCAGTGCGGCAATCAGTTTGAGGGCAAGAGAAGTCATATTCGCTCCGTTTGGTTTCTTTCCTTTACTATAACATATCCGCAGTTATCCGCAAGTGCCGCTGAACTTGTTTCAGAAAGAAAAAATCGGACAGCCCGTGAGCTGTCCGATCGGTATGGATGGAAAAAGGGAGACAATTTATTTGCCGAAATAGATTTTGGAATAGCGGTCGATTTCAGCCGTAGTCGCTTCATAAACACCCGGGAATGTGCTGATTGCAAGACCCTGTGTGATGTTCGGAATGAAGTAATGTTTTCCGCAGGAATCGCAGGCTTCTTTGACTGCCTTTTCGATGTCCGCCTGAGTCCAGTTCGGTTTGTCCACGTCAGCCGAGTCGATGCCCGCCATAAATGTGATTTTACCGCCGTACTTTTTGATCAGTTCGGGGATGTTGTTGGACTTCATCGCACCCTGCCATACATCAATACCCATTTCGATCATGTACGGAACAAGGGTTGCTGCCCAGGAATCAGCGTGATGAACGATCATTTCGACGCCGTGCGATTTGTAATAACCGTAAATTTCTTTGTACGGTTCGAGGTAGAATTCCGCAAACATGTCGGGTGACATAAATGTGGAAAGCTGGCTGCCCCAGTCATCGTGGTGAAAGAGCCCGTCCGGTTTGATGTGCGAGCAGATTTCTTCGGCAAGTGCCAGTTCATAATCTTTGAGGTATGCAATCAGATCATGCATATCTTCGGGTTCGTCGTAGAAATTCATGAGCGTATTTTTGATTTCACCGAGATGGTGACTTTGTTCAAACAAACCGGGAGCAACCATCGGGCAGACATATTCCTGTGTTCTGTCGACGGCATTTGCCATTTCGATATAGGGTGCCCATTCTTCGTCCGTCCATTTTACGCTAGGCGCATGAACGTAGTCTCTCCATTTTGTGATGTCTTTGATGACGATTTTATCCGGTGTATGAACAGGGAATGCACCCGGTGTGCCTTCCGGCCATTCATTGGTGATCCCCCAGTCATTGACATAAGGGGGCATGCCCGGAAAATAATTGGCAAAATATCCCATTTGCGGGGTCATAACAACATTAAATGCTTCATATTGATTGACAAAGCGATCCGGATTTCCTCCGTGCATCACTTCGTAGAGATTCTGTCTTTTGGTTAACATGATTCTACCTCCAATTAATATCTGAATTTGCATGTGTGCAATTCACTGAAAGAGCGGACTGATAATATTTGTCCTATTTAATGATCTCTTTTGCAAGTACCGCAGCGCTGCCTGCATCCTGCGCGTATCCGTCAGCACCGATTTCGGTTGCGAATTCAGCGGTAATCGGAGCGCCGCCCACGATCACTTTGAAGCCTGTCAGTCCGCTTGCTTTGATTGCTTTGACGGTTTCTTCGAGCGAAGGCATCGTCGTTGTCAGCAGTGCCGAGCATGCAACCAGGTTGCAGTTCGGTGTAGCTTTGATTTCTTCGATGAATTTTTCTTTCGGTACATCAACGCCCAAATCGATTACATCAAATCCGGCAGATTCGATCATCAGTGTAACGAGGTTCTTGCCGATGTCA
>CAYUFL010000025.1:22372-26276 GCA_964444065.1 uncultured Lachnospiraceae bacterium | reverse complement strand
ATGGCATATATTTGTCATAGTCATCCGTATACAGTTTATTTCGGCTGTACGGTTTAAAAAAACCGAAGAACATGCCTTCTACAAATTTATGGATGGTTGATTTGCCGGACTCATTGCTTCCGCCGATCAGATTCAACCCTTCGGATAGCTCAATGGTGGTGTTGTTGAATTTACCGAAGGCGGTCAATTCCAGTTTTTTAATAATCATGACTGCCCTCCGTTTTGATCAAGCAGGGCGTTTAAACCAAGGCGCAAAGCTTTTTCTGCAGTAGCATTCTTTTTTGCCTCGTCATGCAGCGCCTGAATATATTTGCCGATCAGATTGGCGCGGTTTTGTTCATAAAGCAAATCAATGTCATAGTCCGGTACGGTTTGATCTTCCCACAGCAGACAATAAAACTGAGTCGCTATTTCTTTCATTACTTGTTTCAAATCAATTTCAGTATTGATCGTTCCACTGAAATAAATACGATACAGATTTTTTTGAGGATTGTCATTGCAAGAGGATAAGATCAAGTTTTTTAATTCGGTATTGTTCATCGATGGATTCAAACTCAGCCTTACGGTAAGAAATTGGCGTTTTGCCGAGCGCACAAATTTTACGGTCAATTTTGTTTGCTGCATTTCTCCCATAAAATAGCCGTGTTTTCCTTCTTCTCCAAAATCCAAAGGCTCGGGACTGCCGCTGTAAAATATCTGATTGCGCACCTGCATCGATTTGTGAATATGTCCGAGTGCGATGTAGTCGTAAGAGAGCGAGTCGAGTGCGCTTAATTCTACCGGAAGATACTGCGACTTGTTCAAAACATCGCAGTGTAGCAACAACAGATTGGTTTTTGTTTTGTCCGGTGGACTGAATGTAAAGGGAATCTTTTCATATTTATTCCGATTCCAACTGAAACCGTGGATTACCGTATTAAATTGCGGAATTTCAACACTGGTAAATTCTGAGGGGAAAATAAAAACATTTTCCGGGAATTCCAATATTTTATAGTAGGATCGTTCATATAACGGATCATGATTGCCGCAGGCAATCAATACTTTTGTTTCAGGGATTTCGGTGAATGCATCCGAGATGCGTCGGACGTCCGATAGCTTAGCATATTCATGCTCGAATAGATCTCCGCTGATCAAAAGCAGATCAATTTGTTCCTGTTTGCACACAGCTATGATATCATAGAAAGTGTGCCAGAGTTGATCTCTGTGGGCGGACGCAATATCAGACGGAAGAGAAGAGGATCGAAAGCAGGAACACAGATGAAAATCGGAAGCGTGAATAAATTTCAATTCAGAATACCTCTCTACTTCGGAAATGTTATATAATATAAGAATATACTTTATTATAAATACAAATATACCATAAATAAAAAAAATTGGGAATAGGAGGACTTCAATTGAGCAACGGGAATCGGGTTCTGCTCGTCGACGATGACGAAAAAATTCTGCGTATTCTGAAGCTGCAGCTGCAGCACAATCAATTCGAAGTCTTTACTGCCGAAGACGGCAACAAAGCACTTGAAATTTTTGTAAATGAACAGAACATCCCGTTGATTCTGCTGGATATCATGCTGCCGGGTATCGACGGAATTGCGCTTTGCAAAAAATTCAAAGCAATCAATCCTGCGGTCAAGGTTATTATCGTCAGTGCAAAGGATCAGTCCAAGGATGTGGTGCAGGGGTTGAATTCCGGTGCGGATGATTATATCCGAAAGCCGTTTATTTTCGATGAGCTGCTTGCGCGTATTCATGCAAATCTAAGGAAAAACGTGCATGGCGAATTTTCTGATAATATGATCATATATGAAGATTTGGCGATCAATCTGAATACGTTTGAAGTCATACGCTCGCAACGGAAGATTGAATTGTCGAAAACAGAGTTTGATTTACTCGAATATCTTGTGGTCAATCATGATCTGGTGCAGAGCAGAGAACAGATCCTAAACCGCGTTTGGGGATATAACTATTACGGAAATTACAACATCGTCGATGTGTATATCAAATATTTGCGCGATAAGGTGGACAAAGACTTTGAGCGAAAACTAATCCAGACGGTACGGGGACGCGGATATGTCGTCAAATAAGAACCGCAGTAAGGGATTCCGTCTGAGAATCAAAAATGAGCGGCTTACCCGTCGCGTTTCGGTATCATTCAGCGCGATCTTTCTGACGGTTACAACCGTTGTACTGTTTCTTGCCGTGGCGATATGTGTTTTACTGCTGATGTCAATTAGCAGGGATCATTTTGAGCAATTCAACCAAGAAATCGTTGCCGCGATCACTCAGAACCAATCGTTGATTCTTGCGCAGGAAGATGCGGATCGTCTCGGCTTTGCCTACGAGAATTATGTGCTGCCGATCAGCAATGCAAAACGGGAAGTCAGTATTCGAATTAACGACAATTATGATTCGAAAAGCAATGACAACTCCTTTCAGGATGTATTTTCAGCGCTTTCGATCAATGAAAAGCAGCAGAGCGCCGTGAATGATTTGAATGTGCTGCAATCAAAAAATGTAAAAGATAAATATTATTTCATACAGTTGGATATTCCGCTGAGTGGATATACCATCCATTTGAGCGCATACGAAAATATCAACGATTATTATGTTTATACACTGATTCTTTCTGTTGCCATCGGCAGCGCATTGCTGATTATTGTGATCGTCATGTTCAGCCTTGGGCGATTCACTGCCAAGAGAGCGCTCGCGCCGCTGCAGGTAATTGCGGACGCCGTAAAAAACATCACGGAAGAAAATCTTGCTACTAAAATCAACCCCATTCCGAATGAAAATGAGGTGGATTCGCTCATTATCGAACTGAACGGTATGCTGCGCAGGCTGAATGAGGCCTTTGAAGAGCAGAAGCGATTTGTATCGGACGTTTCACACGAACTGCGCATTCCGATTACAATCATTCAGGGATATGTAGATATTATTCAAACTTGGGGGAAAAATGATAAAAAGCTGCTTGTTGAGTCGTTGGATTCGATTTCGGCAGAAACGAGCAATATGAAGTTTCTGGTAGAAAAACTGTTGCTGTTACAAACACTTGGCAGCGGAAACTACAATTTTAATTTAGAAAAAATCGATGTGAATTTGTATCTGCAAAAGGCGATTTTTGAAACCAAACTGCTGACGCAGCAACACGAGGTTATCAGTGATCTCAGTGAACTGACGGCCTTCGTGCTGACGGACAGGAGTTTATTGAGCCAGGCAATACGTTCTGTCGTTGACAACAGTATCAAATATACAAACCCGGGCGGTAGCATTCGAATCGGTTCGCGATATAGCACACATAAAGTGTTTATCAGCATTAAGGACAGCGGATGCGGCATCCCGAAAGAATATATTCAACGTGTGAAGGAGCGTTTTTTTCGCGTGGATTCGGCAAGAAACAAGAGTACCGGGGGCAGCGGTTTGGGACTGTCTATTGTAAACGCCTGTATTATGGCATTGGGCGGGGAGTTGGTCATAAAAAGTGAGTTGGGAAAAGGCAGTGAATTTATTATTGTAATGCCGCGTTATAATTTCATCAAATTTTAATTGGAATGATTCTTGACAATTGCGTTCTTTTTTTTTATGATTGTTCGTACGCGAACGATTGGATGAAAAGATATGTATGAATTGTTTGACTATAAAATTGTCTGCATACTCCGAGAAATCAACAGGTATTACGAAGAATTGCTTGGATGCGCCTGCCAGGAATACGGGCTGACTTCGGCGCAGGCATTGATTCTGATGAATCTTTATGTGTCGGGTTCCCAAAGTATTACAGGCTTAAGCGAGACTCTGCATTCGGTGAAGGGCAATATTTCCCCGATCTGCCAACGTCTGGAACAGAGCGGATATATCACGCGCTGCAGGGACGAATCGGATCAGCGTGTTTTGAATATTGCACTGAGTGAGC
>CAYUFL010000025.1:2211-22362 GCA_964444065.1 uncultured Lachnospiraceae bacterium | reverse complement strand
TGCAAGGAAGTTCAGACCGGCATAGACTATCGAGATCAGATTATACGTGGGCTCCAGTTGCTTCAGGAATATGTAAAAACAAAAAAAGATAACCAATCGAATGAGATGGGAGAGTGACATGAACGATAAAAAAGACGGCAAAGAACGAAAACCGATGATATATTTCTATTTCGTGATGTTGGCATTGTTGCTGCTTGCGAATGCATTTATTTTCCCGATGATTGCCAAACAATCGGTCAAAGAAGTTGATTATAATACTTTTTTGCAGATGGTTGGCAGCGGGCAGATTGCAACAGTGGAAGTTGAAGACACGCAGATTACGTTCTATCCGTCCGATGCTTCCGATGCCAATACTTATATTACCGGGAATATGAACGACCCTGATTTGGTTTCGAAATTGCAGGCGGCAGGCGTTTCGTACAAAGAAGTTATTCCTACCGTAAATTCGCCGTTGGCTAATTTCTTGATCAACTGGGTGCTTCCGATCGCAATTTTCTTTATTGCAGGCCAATTCCTTATGGGATATATGCAAAAACGGATGGGCGGCGGAAGCGGAAGCGGATTGTTCTCAATCGGAAAGAGCAATGCCAAGTTATACAATTCAACACAGACCGGTAAAACATTTACCGATGTAGCAGGTCAGGATGAAGCGAAAGAATCTCTTTCGGAAATTGTTGATTTTTTGAATAATCCCCGTAAATACAGCACCATCGGTGCCAAAATGCCGAAAGGCGCGCTTTTGGTCGGTCCTCCGGGAACAGGGAAAACCTTGTTGGCTCAAGCGGTAGCAGGGGAAGCGGGTGTGCCGTTCTTCTCGATTTCCGGTTCCGAATTTGTTGAAATGTTTGTCGGAATGGGTGCTGCCCGTGTGCGCGATTTGTTCAAACAGGCACAGGAAAAGGCTCCGTGCATTGTGTTTATCGATGAAATTGATACCATCGGCAAAAAGAGAGACGGAAGCGGATTCGGCGGCAATGATGAGCGAGAACAGACGCTCAATCAGCTGCTTGTCGAAATGGACGGTTTTGATAGTAACTCAGGGGTGGTGCTCCTCGCTGCGACAAATCGTCCCGAAACATTGGACAAAGCGTTGCTGAGACCGGGACGTTTCGACAGAAGAATTCCGGTGGAATTGCCTGATCTGAAAGGGCGCGAAGCGATTCTGAAAGTACATGCCAAGAACATAAAAATAGCGTCGGATATCGACTATAATGCGATCGCGAGGGCAACATCCGGTGCATCCGGTGCGGATCTCGCAAATATTATCAATGAGTCTGCATTGCTTGCGGTAAAAGCAAAACGGGATATTGTGATTCAGATGGATCTCGAAGAAGCGGTGGAAACCGTCATTGCAGGTTCTCAGCGCAAAGGCGCGGTAATATCAGATCCGGAAAAAGAAATTATTGCTTATCACGAAACAGGACATGCAATGGTGGCTGCGAGCCTGAAGCACGCGGCACCTGTACATAAGATTACAATCATACCGAGAACCTCCGGCGCGCTTGGATACACGATGCAGGTGGAGGAAGAAGAAAAGGTGCTGATGACGAAGGATGAGGCGCTTGATCGGATCACGACACTGTTCGGCGGGCGCGCCGCGGAAGAAGTGTTTTTCAACACTGTTACGTCGGGTGCTTCCAACGATATTGAGCAGGCGACCAAACTCGCCAGAGCGATGGTAACCCGACTCGGGATGAGTGACGAATTTGACATGATGGCGCTCGAAACCGTAACGAATCCCTATCTGGGCGGAGATACCTCTTTCGGGTGCTCATCGGAAACGGCAGCGATTGTTGACCGTGAAGTTTTGCGTATTATTCGGGAGTGTCATAATCGGGCGATTCAGATATTAAAAGAAAAAGAAAACAAACATCGTGAAATCGCAAAATACCTGCTGAGCAAAGAGACAATCACCGGAGAAGAATTTATGAGAATTCTGAACAAAGAAGATAAACAAGAAATTCCGGCAGAAGTATAATCAAAACGCATCATAGCAATATGGTGCGTTTTTTATTGTGCTAAGCGAATAATCGACGTCTGCAGTAGAATATTGATGCAGTTTTGTGATAAAATATGCATAAATTCACTTCAGTAACAAAGGATGGAACGATGATGCAATATCGCATTGAGAAAGATACAATGGGGGATGTCGAGGTTCCTGCGGACAAATATTGGGGAGCCCAGACGCAGCGCAGTTTTGAGAATTTTCAAATCGGTACGGAAAAGATGCCATTGCAAATGATCCGCGCTTTTGCCGTCTTAAAAAAGGCTGCGGCAAAGAGTAATTTGGCACTGGGTTTGCTGGATGAGAAACGCGCGGCGCTGATTTCCGAAGTATGTGACGAGATCCTTGACGGTAAATTGGACGGGCATTTCCCGCTTGCGGTATGGCAGACGGGCAGCGGCACACAGAGCAACATGAATGTGAATGAAGTGATCGCGAATCGCGGCAATGAGTTGGTTTCAGAACACTTATTGCATCCGAATGACCATGTCAACCGCGCACAGAGTTCCAACGACACATTCCCGACCGCGATGCATATCGCTGCGGTGCTGTCGATTGAAAATCAGTTGCTTCCCTCGCTGAAGTTGCTCAAAGCAACACTTTCGGCATTGTCCGAACAATTCTCCGAAATCATCAAAGTAGGACGTACGCACTTGCAGGATGCCACACCGCTGACACTTGGACAGGAGATCGGGGCGTGGAGTGCAATGCTCGCCAAATGCGAAACGATGATCGGAGAGTCCTGCGAACATCTCAAATCTCTTGCCATCGGCGGAACGGCAGTCGGCACGGGACTGAATACACACCCGGAATTTGCGGAGAAAACAGCAGGAATGATCGGTGAAATAACAGGAAAAAAATTCCGTTCCGCGGAAAATAAATTCCATGCACTTACCAGCAAAGACGAACTCGTCTTTACGCATGGTGCGCTGAAAGCATTGGCGGCGGATTTGATGAAGATCGCGAACGACGTCCGCCTTTTATCGAGCGGACCGAGATGCGGGATCGGAGAACTGTTCATTCCCGAAAATGAACCGGGCAGCTCGATTATGCCGGGAAAAGTGAACCCGACCCAGTGCGAAGCACTTACGATGGTCTGCGTGCAGGTGATGGCGAATGATGTCGCCGTCGGTATGTCCGCTTCGCAGGGGAACTACCAGCTGAATGTCTTTATGCCGGTGCTGATTTACAACTTCTTGCAGTCTGTACAGTTGCTTTCTGATGCGATGCGCTCGTTTCACAACAACTGCGCAGTCGGGATTCGTCCGAATATCGCGGTCATCGAAGAAAACCTGAATCAATCACTGATGACGGTGACGGCACTGAACCCGTATATCGGATATGAGAATGCGGCGAAAGTGGCAAAAACAGCGTATGCCGAAGGCATCACGCTGAAAGAAGCTGTCGTTAAATTGCACTTGCTCACAGCCGAAGAATATGACAAATACGTTAAATTCGAAAATATGATTTCACCGAATCTGTAAATTTACGGAGGCGTTACATCTATAACGATATAAAAAAGCAAAAGGTGACTTAGGAGAATCAATGGACTACTATCAGGAATCGCTTCGTGTTCACGAAGCGAAAAAAGGCAAAATCGAGATACATGCGAAAGTGGAAGTCAACAACATCGATGACTTGAGCGTTGCATATACCCCGGGAGTGGCGCAGCCATGCATTGAAATCAGCAAACATCCTGAGGATGTGTACAAATATACGGCAAAAAGCAACCTGGTCGCCATTGTGACCGATGGTTCCGCTGTATTAGGGCTCGGAAATATAGGCGCGGAAGCATCCATTCCCGTGATGGAAGGCAAAGCGGTGCTGTTCAAAGAATTCGGTAATGTGGATGCATTCCCGATCTGCATCAAAACGCAGGATACGGAAGAGATCATTCAGATTGTAAAAAATATTGCTCCCGTATTCGGTGGAATCAATTTGGAAGACATCTCCGCGCCGCGCTGCTTTGAAATTGAGCAGCGGTTGCAGGAGGCACTCGATATTCCTGTCTTTCATGACGATCAGCACGGAACTGCCGTGGTGGCATCGGCGGCACTGATCAATGCGCTGAAACTGGCGGATAAGCAGCTGTCCGAAGTCAAAATCGTACTCAGCGGGGCAGGCTCTGCGGGGACCGCAATTGTGAAAATGCTGATGGCGCTCGGTGCAAAAGGCAGAAACATACTTGTCTGCAACAGCAAAGGGATTATCCATAAAGGAATGGACGGCTTAAACGGAGAAAACCAGATTGCACTGGCAGAGCTGACGAATGCTGCACAAACGTCCGGAACAATCGCGGATGCGCTGATCGGCGCAGATGTGTTTATCGGTGTGTCGGTGCCGCATCTTGTCAACGCCGATATGATCGGCACGATGAATGCGAAGGCAATTGTATTGCCGATGGCAAATCCGACTCCTGAAATTATGCCGGAAGAGGCGAAAAAAGGCGGCGCGTATATCATCGGAACGGGACGCTCGGATTTTCCGAACCAGATCAACAACGTGCTCGCATTCCCCGGCATCTTCCGCGGCGCACTGGATGCGCGGGCAAAACGGATTACCCGGGAAATGAAAATGGCAGCCGTGTATGCACTGGCTTTATTGATTGCGGAAGACGAATTAACACCCGAATACATTATCCCGAAACCTTTTGACAAGCGGGTGGCGTCGCATGTGGCGAAAGCGGTACAAGCGGCATGGCAGGAACAGGCAGACAAAGGATAAAGACAGGTTTCAGTGACCGCAACAGCCTTTGTTTCACATGCGATTGCATTGGGCATGCGTATTTTGCGGATTACTGCAGTATGTCAGTCGAAGTCATAGCAATAAAAAATGATGCGGTTTATAATGGGTTGGCAGAGAGGTAATGATAATGGACATAATTGAAGATTTGAAACTAAAATTAAATACCCTGATCCTGTTTCGCCCGATGCTGAATGATACCGTAATGATCCGACTGAAAGAATTGCTGGACAGTATTGCAATACAAAACACAATAGAAGAGCAAGTAACCGCTTACTGCGCGTTTGCCTCCGAACTGTATCAAACGACGGATAACTGGAGTGTGTATCTGCTCGGGCTGATGTTGCGCTGTGAGACGCCTTATATCGCGCTGAAAGCGAAAGGAGCGGAGGTTTCTCCCCTGCTCGAAGAAAGTATGGCGCATGAATTAAACGTGCTTGATCGTGCCGCACGGCTGACATCGGCAGAAATAAGGGCAAGGATGGAGTATTTTGATTATCTGCCTGACTGGAAAACAGAACGGATCGATTTTCCTTGCTGCTATGCGCAGCGCATGCAAGAACTGCCCCGTCGCGGATACGGCATCTTTTCCGAATACGGATTCTTTACCTGCGACAACGGCGTGCTGCGTCCGATCGCATCCCCCGACACGATTCGTCTTGCCGACTTGAAAGAATACCGCGAGGAACGAAAAACGATCGTGGAAAATACAGTTGCTCTGCTGGACGGCAAACCGGCATCCAACGTGCTTTTGTACGGAGATGCGGGCACCGGGAAATCATCAACTGTAAAAGCAATCGTAAATGAATACAGCACAAGGGGTTTGCGTCTGATTGAAGTAAAAAAAGAACATCTGAACGATATTCCTGCGATTTTGCAGCAGATTGAAGGGAATCCGCTGAAATTCATTTTGTTTATCGATGATCTTTCCTTTGAAGGAGAACACGGTGAATTTAATGCACTGAAAGCCGTGCTGGAGGGTTCTGTTGCGGCAAAGCCTGCAAATCTGGTCGTTTATGTGACGAGCAACCGCAGACATATGGTTAAAGAATCCGCTTCGGATCGTGCGGGAGACGATATGCACCGCAACGAAACGATACAGCAGATGACATCATTGTCCGACCGTTTCGGACTGAGCGTCGGATTTTTCCAACCTGACAAACAGCAGTATCTGTCCATCGTACGAAAATTCAAGGAACAGCACGGTCTTTTGATTCCCGATGCGGAATTGGAGATGCAGGCGGAAGCGTATGCGCTCAGACGCGGCGGGCGTTCGCCGAGGACGGCGAAATATTTCATTGAGCAGTTATTGAGCAAATAAGAATTTGTGGAACGGTTCGATCGGATGTTGGAAACATTTGGAACGCGCAGTATACATTCCCTACCTAAAAAACAACCCTCTCGTAAAGGGGGTTGTTTTTGCGTATTTGATGTTGATTTGTACGATATTGGAAATTATGGGGAAATGCGTCAGTATTTGGGACGCGTAATACGCGATATTGTTTTTTTGAACACACGGTTTTTGTCAGAATGTGTCAGTATTTGGAACGCGTAATACGCGTTCCCTACTACACGGTATAAACAAAGGTATTGGCGATAATCAATAAAATCGATGTAATAACAAAAACACCCAGCTCAAACTTGATGACAAACTTAAACCACTTCCCGTAACTGATGCCCGCAAGGCCAAGTACAATAAGCAGAACCGCATTGGTCGGATACAGAATGTTACTGAAACCGTCGCCGTAGGCATACGCCAGAATTGCCGTTTGACGCGAAACCAATGCGGCATCGGCAAGCGGTGCAATGATCGGCATGAGCAAAACCGCTTTTGCGGAACCCGACGGGATGAAAAATTCGATGAGCAGAACGAGCAGATAAATGAGCATGATGCATACAAAAGGAGATGCATTGTCAATCAGTCCGTAAGCGCTGTTCAAAATGGTGTCAAGAATCTTGCCCTGCGTGATGATATACTTGACGCTGCCTGCCATCAGAATCAATAGTACTGCGGGAAGAATCGACGAAGCCCCGCCTGCGAAACTTTTTAACATGGCCTTTATTTTCATCCCGCTGACGAGTGAGGTGAGTGTACCTGCGATAAAGAACATCAGCGCAACAATCGGCAGCAGAATATCCGAAAGAAACGAAATTTGAGAGGACGCGAGAATCGTCAGAATCGTCACCCCCATCACGATCATGAAGCAGATCAGCGCGCGATCCATTTTCTTGTCGGGGCAGTAGGATTCTTGCTGATAATCGAAATTTTCGGGAATTTCAATCTTGCCTGATGATTCGATACGTTTGATATGTGCTTTTAGAAACAGAATCAGAAACAGATAGATAATCACAAAACCGATGATTCGGTATCCGATACCCGAAAAGAGCGGTACGTCGGCAAGCTGCTGCGCGACTCCTACCGTGAACGGGTTGATCACGCCTGTTGAAAATCCGCAACACACAGCGAGAATGCTCATGCCCATTCCTGTCAGCACATCCCATCCGAGGGTGTAAGCAAGTGCAATAACAATCGGCACCAAAGGCACAACCTCCTCGAAAGAGCCGACGGCAGCACCCATAAACATAAAGAAAAAAGATACAACATACAATACGATCTGTTTTTTGTCTTTAAATTTGTCCACAATCTTAAGCAGCATGTATTTCAGCGTGCCGCTGTGATCCAGAGCATTGAATGTGGCGCCGATCACCAGAAGAAAAATAATGATTGCAATGAGTGTGACACTGTCGGAGCCGGTCAGAACCAAAATCGGAGAGAGCAGAAATTTCCCTATGGTCATATCGCCCTCTGTAGCATGATAGGTGCCGTCTACAATAATTTCCTGTCCCGCGGCATTGGTCGTGCGGTCAAATTCTCCTGCGGGAACGACCATTGTGAGGAAATAAGAGATGATCATCAGTACAAGCAGAATGACAACCGCCGCGACAAAGGATTTCAGGCTGATTGAGACAACAGACTTTTTCTTTTCTTTTGCCATAAATATATCCTTTCCAAATGATATATGAAACCGAATTGTTCGGAGAATGCGGAAGTGATTGATTATGCTGCCTCTTGCGAACATTCGTAAGTGAAGGGTCTTTGTTTGAACGGGTGATAAGAAAAAGGCATACCGAAAAAAGGTATGCAGCGTCATTGCCGTTTTGTGATGTTTGATATGAGTCTATAGTGCTTGGATAGATTGGTTGAGTATGTGTTGTTGATCCCAAATGATCAGCAATCGCATTGCGGCGCTTCCGGCTTTGTATGCTCACCCAGTATTTTCAGAGTGCTTTGATAAAGGTAAAACAGATATTTCATTTCCTTGCTGTAATTCTGTACCGTATTCAGATTGAATTTTGCCGTGTAAATACCGTTCGGGGTCATTAAATAGACACAATGATTCTCTTTTTTCGGCAGATCGAAATTATCCGCAATTTGCAGATGTTCAATCATAAGGCTCGCGTTATCCAAAAAATGTAATGTAGCGTTTTTGACTTCTTCATGCTCCTGTCCCGCGCCGGTGGATAAATAAAGACTTGTGGTGCCGTCGATAAAACAAGCAAGGGAAGCGTAGGCATTTCCTATATTCATATCAACCAATGCCGCATAGACAAAAGGATCGTTTTGAGTTGGGAAGTTCCGATAATAATCTTCGCCCAGTGTGAGTACCTGACGGCGGAGCGCGTTATAGATTTCAAATGGTTCGATTTTTGTTTCGTTGTCCATTGCTGTGTCTCCATTATTGTAATAATACAAAGAAAAAAACCGGATTTTTATTGGCGCGCCCGAGAGGATTTGAACCTCCGGCACACGGTTTAGGAAACCGATGCTCTATCCTACTGAGCTACGGGCGCATAATAATGAATCTTAGCATAAAAAAAGGCTTTTTTCAACTGTTTCACCGTGCGGAATATCCAAAATACATTTAGTTGTAACTTGGTTGTAAATTAAACGATACAATTAAAATTCAATCCGTTGACTTCATATCCGTCGGGAAGTATAATAAATAAACAGCCGTACTAAGTGGGGAGCCAGCGGTGCCCTGTCACCTGCAATCCGCTACAGCAGGATCGAATTCCTGACAGCGGGCTGTATTCTGATAAGAAGTGTCCTGCCGGACGCATTGAGAATCGGGTCTCGTGCAACGCGCCCCCGTAAACCCCGTCAGATCCGGAAGGAAGCAGCGGCAGGCGGAATGGCATGTGTGCCGCGAAGTCGCCTGATTTGAGTGAATGGTGCGGATAACCTTGTGGGAGTCAGTCCAATCGAAGGTGTACGGCTTTTATTATTGGTTCAGGAGATAAGAATGAAATTTAAAATTATCGGAGACAGTTCTTTGGATATGAACGAAGAACTGCAGCAGCGTCTGCAGGCATCCTGCGCGCCGCTTCGGATCAGCATCGGGGATGAACATTTTATGGACGATGAGACACTGGATCTGAAAGCATTCATGGATGCTGTTGCTTCAAGCAGTCAGGTCGCGAAAACCGCTGCACCTACTCCGAGCGATTTTCTGTCATACATGAGTGATGAATACGATGGTGTCTTTATCATTACGCTGTCGTCCAAGCTCAGTGCTTCATACAGTTCCGCGTTGGTTGCCAAAGATTTGGCAAAAGAAGCATATCCCGAACTGAAGGTACATGTTTTCGACTCATTGGGGGCAAGTGCCGGGGAAACCACGATTGCGATCTATATCCAGGATTGCATTGATCAGGGGCTTTCCTTTTATGAAATCGTCGAAAAAACGGAAGCATTCAGAGATAATGACGAGCTGTATTTTCTGCTCGACAATATTGATACTTTGCGAAAAAACGGCAGAATGAGTTTGCTGCAAGGGCTGTTTGCTCAGCTGCTGCATATCAAGCCGATTCTCGGGGCAAACAGTCTGGGCGAAATCGCACTTTACGACAAAGCCAGAACCTATTCCAAGGCTCTGGAAAAGCTTGCCGAAAAAATCTATTCGACAGCGCTCGATGCACAGAACCGAGTCTTGGTCATTGCGCAGTGTTTTGCGCAGGATCGGGCGGAGGAACTGAAACACTTAGTCAGCGAGAATCGGATGTTCAAAGACATCATTATCGTACCGATGAAAGGGTTATCCTCGGTATATGCGAATATGGGCGGTTTGGTGTGCGCGTTCTGAATATAACATAGTATCTCAGCAAATCGAAGCGGCAGGATATGCTGCTTTTTTGTTGCGTTGATTTCAGTTGAACAAATTTGTAAATTCAACTATAATCTTAATATTGAAAAAATATTCAAAATATATGCAGAAAAGGACATTCGAAGTAATATCTGCATTAATGAAAGGGGGATGTATGTTTTTAGAGGAACTGAAGAGACTGTCACTGAAAAAGTTAACCGGATCAATTATTCTGAACATATTGATTTTGGCGGTAATCGGAGTATTTTTTGGATCGAGTTTTGTGAAATTACTCGAAGGTCCGAAATATTTTTATTCCTTGTCTGCGGAGAATTTGCAGGGTCAGTATGTCAGTTTTGATCGCATCCATATGGCGGGATCGTTCGCCGAAACGGTGAGAAGCTCCAATAACTTTATAACCGAGGAGGTGATTGAACGATATTATATTTTCGCTTATGACGGTCAGACAGTGATTGCGATCAAATTTGATGAAAAAGATTTGGAAAACGCGGAGCTGTTGTATTCCGATACCGCCACATCAGAGCAGATGAGATCGATTCTGCCTCTTTACGGAACCATCGAGGAAATGGACAGCCAAGAGTTGGAGTATTATTACAATTGGTTTGAGGATTATGAATATTTCGGAACGCTCGGCAGAAGCGAATTGAGCCAATATGCTCTGCCGTATGTATTGGTTGTCAATGAAGTCGGAATCGCGCACAAAGGGATTGTGGTCGGTGCGCTGGCAGTATTTTGTTTGGCTCTTTTATCGCTGTTGTATAAGCTGATCCGTTGGGCAAGTGGAGGATATCAGAAAAAAATCCTCCGATTTTTGAATGATAATCCAATGACTACGATTGAACTGCTGCAAGAAGATTACCATCGTGCCTCCGTTAAGCTGGATACACTGGTGATCGGACGAACGTATATATTTAATATTAGCACCGCAGCGTACACTGTAAATCGAATTTCCGAGATCATTTGGGCATATGAGCATACCGTCAAAGACAAGAACAGAATATCTTATTATATAATGCTTGCTACGGTACAAAAAGAAAAAATCAAGATTTCAGTGAAAAATGAGGAAGAAATACAGTTGATTTTGGTTCATTTTATTGAAATGAAATACCCGATTATTGTCGGATATAACCAAGACTTGGAAAACGCATATCAGAATCAAACCGACGAATTTCGGGCGGCTGCGTTGCGCATGTACAGCGGAGAATCACAAGCATAACTTTGTTGGCACTATTTTAAAAAAGCAAGGATATTATATCGTCCGATACAATATCCTTGCTTGATGTTAGTACGTAAGATTACTTTCCGCAGTAATCATTCCGCCGTAAATGGCGTCAATCAATTCGTCGCTCATGACGATATTCCATTCGCCGTTTTGTTTGTTTAGTGTTACATCAACACGATTGGTTACAGTCGTTCCCTTGTTGTTTTGAATAGAGGTTTTCAGCAGTTCGATAAGAGCAGCCGTAAGTTCGGAATCTGACATTGCTGATATATTTGGCGCTAAGCTCCAAATATTCGCGACGTAATCTGCCAAGGCGACAGACATGTCGGTGTTCGTGATGTCGACCGTTACAATCGCAGTGTCACCGCTGACTTTTGAGGTGATGATCGAATAAGTAAGATTTTCGGTCATCGCTACGATGAGCGCATTTGCCGCATCCTGATTCGCGGTATCAATGCCTGCATCAGCATAAAGAGTATCAATATCAGTGAATTCAGAAAGTGTCTTTGTATCCCATGTTTTAATCGCGTCAAGTACTTTGCCTACAGTTGCATCCGGTTTTGATGCAACGCATCCTGTAAAAGAAATCAATGTTGCAAATACAACAAGCAATAAAAGTATTTTTTTCATTTCATAATCCTCCTCATATTGTATTATACAAATATATACAATAAACTGCAAGTGCATTTTGAGAAGGATATATTCTTATCCGAAAAATATATTGGTTTGGGAAAAGGAACGTACTATAATAAAAGAAAGACGTAACAGAAGGAATACTTATGAATCTGCCGAATGCATATGCAAGGATCAATCTGGAAAATCTGGCTTGGAATTACCGCTTAATCAAGGAGCGGGCAAAGAATAAAACCGTCATCTGCATTGTGAAAGCCGATGCCTACGGGCACGGGGCAGTACAATGTTCAAAGAAGCTTGAAGAGACCGGCGCGGAATACTTTGCAGTCGCATCGCTTGATGAAGCGAAAGAACTCAGAGAAGCAGGGATCAAAGATCCGATTTTGATTTTGGGGTATATCCCTTTGGATCGCGTTTGCGAGTCGATCGCTTATGATCTGACCTACACGGTGTATTCGTTGATTTTTGCTGACGAATTGGAACGCTGCGCCGCGAAAGAAAACAAACAGGTTAACGTCCATTTGAAATATAACACAGGGATGAACCGCCTCGGATTCCGTGATATCGATGCGCTTGTGTCTGCCGCATTGCATATCCGCAGTCAGCCGCATCTCAAGATTGAGGGGCTGTTCAGTCATTATGCAACTGCGGACGAAGCAGACCTTGCATTCACAACAGCACAGCATGCGCTGTTCGTACAAGGATTGAACAAGCTGCGTTCGCTTGGTTTCGAAATCCCCATGGTGCACATTTCCAACAGCGCGGGCATCGAGGTTTACGATTCCGAGCTTGCAACAGCCGTGCGCCCCGGAATTATTCTGTATGGCATTCATCCGTCTGCTGAGGTGGAAGAACATGCCGCATTGTCACTCAAACCGGTGATGACCTTTTATTCTCGCATCGCAAATATAGGCAAACTCGAGCCGGGGGACAGCGTAAGCTACGGGAGAAAATTTACGGCGGATAAAATGACGAAAACAGCTGTGGTTTGTGCGGGATATGCCGACGGATACTTCCGCATTCTTTCCAACAAGGCACAGGTACTGGTGCGCGGACAGCGGGCAAATATTCTTGGGAATATCTGCATGGATATGTTTATGATTGATATTACGGATATTTCGGACGTAACAGTCGGTGACGAAGTGACACTGTTCGGTGACGGGCTGCCCGTGACGGAGCTTTCCGATCTGGCAGGGACAATTCCGTACGAGCTGACGTGTTCGGTGAGTAAACGGGTGAAACGGATTTATTGAGTATTAAAATAACGGAACGCCCGCAAATGCGGACGTTCTTTTTTGTTAGTCGGAGTATATCGTTCGATGCTTCTTTGATTCGTGAGTCTCCGGAGAGGCGCTGTCAATATCTTATAATTACAGCAAGAGATATATCATTGCTGATACATCAGTCAAAGCACAAAATCTCTTCCTCGCGCATGGTGCAAAAACGGTCGGTTCCGATGATGATATGGTCGAGCACTTTGATCCCGATTATCCTGCCTGCTTTAACGAGACCTTCCGTGGCTGAGATATCTTTTTCACTCGGAGTCGGATCGCCGCTCGGATGGTTGTGTACGAGAATGATGCTGCAGGCATTGTTTGCAATTGCAGAACGGAACACCTCTCTGGCATGGACAAGGGATGCATTGATTGTGCCTACAGAGATGTCCTCTATCGCGATCAATGTGTTTTTTGTTGTCAATAAAGCGGCTTTGAAACATTCCTGTTTCAGATTGCGCATTTCATCTTGCAGGGCATGCACAAGAACTTCGGGAGAGGAGATGCATAATTCGCTGCGCACAGCACGAAAAGCACGTCTGCCGAATTCAAGAGATGCTTTGATATCCAGCGCCCCCGTTTCGCTGAGTCCGCGGTTTTCCCGTATCATCTGCGTAACGGGAATATCGATCAATCCATTGAGCGTGCGGTATCTCCGAATAAGATTTGCCGCCATGGTGACGGCATCTTTTGCTTCGTCTCCCTGTTTGAGAATCAGCGCAAGCAGCTCTTCGTCATGCAGTTTATCGATGCCTTCGCGTACAGATTTATCCCTGATACAAGATACAATACGGCTGTCTGTCGGTTCCATACTTCCTCCCCGATACGGATGCGGGGCGTCGTCATTTGTTCAGCGTGAAGCCGAATTCTCCGCGGAGAATTCGATAAAGCGCGCTGATCGGAAGCCCCATAATATTGTAATAACATCCTTCGATGCGTTGCACAAACAGTCCTGCCATCCCCTGAATACCATATGCACCGGCTTTGTCATACGGCTCGTTTGTTGCGAGATAGCTTTCGATTTCTTCAGCAGACAGATCGATAAACGTAACCTGAGACTGTTCACAGAAGGTCAGCGTCTGTTTGTTTGAAATCAAGGCGACACCACTCAGAACGCTGTGCGTTCTGCCCGAGTACATTGCAATCATGCGGTAAGCATCGGCACGGTCATTCGGTTTGGTGAAAACCTGCCCGTCGCAGACCACAATGGTATCGACGCCGATGACGATGGTATCATCCGGAATCGCATTCGAATCATAAACCTGTTTCGCTTTTTTATAGGCAGTCGAGATGACATTCTGCTCGGGAGAACGGGTATCATCAAAGGTTTCGTCCGCATCCGAGGGAATCGACTGCGCATATTGGTCGAGCATACGGATCAGCTCAATTCTGCGAGGCGATTTGCTGGCAAGAATCAGTTTGTTCATAGGGGTATTCTCCGTTTCCGATAAAATTCCTTTATTATTTGTATTATAACGCAAAGCGGGATGCAGACACAGCATCCGTGGAACAGAATTGCATCTTTCCTTTCGTAGCGTGATTTTCCGCAGCACGGCTTGACAGCGCATAAGAAACAAAGTATAATGAACAAAATAATCAGGCGATGAAGAGAGAGTACGCAGTACCCGTGCATCAGGGATACAGTGCCGAAGACTGAGAGCATTGTTTGCAGAAGGAACTGCCGAAAGACACTCGGAGCATTTCGGGGGAACAGAGTACCCCGCAAACGCAGCGCGGCGTTACAGCGTTTAAGTGGGCTGATACCAAACAGGGTGGCACCGCGGACAATGATGTTCGTCCCTGACATTGCGATGCAATGTCAGTTTTTTTATTTTCAGAACCGGAGGATTCCATGGGTCAACAGATCAACGCCCCGAAAGGCACAAACGATATCCTTCCCGAACAGATGCCGATATGGGAAAAAATTGAATCGATGGCAAAAGATATCTGTCGAAAATTCGGGTTTCATCAGATACGTACACCTGAATTTGAGCAGACTTCGTTGTTTGTGCGAGGAGTCGGCGGTACGACCGATATCGTGCAAAAAGAAATGTATACTTTCACGCACAGGGACAAGGAGAGCTTTACGCTCAAACCCGAAGGAACGGCACCTGTCGTACGCGCGTTTATCGAGCACGGCATGTCTTCGGCACCTCAGCCGGTGAAACTGTTCTATCTGACGCGATGTTTCCGCAGCGAAAATCCGCAGAAAGGCAGATACCGTCAGTTCAATCAGTTTGGTATTGAATCGCTTGGTTCCGCATCTGCGGCAATGGATGCGGAAGTGATATCGTTGGCGGACGCGTTTATCCGCAGTTTGGGCATTGACGGAGTGGTGCTTTCGATCAATTCCGTCGGCTGTCCGAGTTGCCGCAGTGCCTATTACGAAAAGCTGAAAGCTTTTTTGAGCGATAAAATTGATCTGCTTTGTGACGACTGCAAAGGCAGGTACGAAAAAAATCCGATGCGGATTATCGATTGCAAGAATCAATCCTGCAAAGCAGCAATCAAGGGCGTGCCTTTGATACTGGACAACCTGTGCGAGGATTGTCATGAACACTTTGAGGGTGTGAAACGATATCTGGACGCGGCGGAAATTTCATATGTAATCGACCCGACGATTGTACGCGGGCTGGATTATTACACGAATACCGCATTTGAATTTGTAACGACGCAGCTCGGGGCACAGGCAACCGTGTGCGGCGGCGGGCGGTACAACGGACTTGTCGAAGAGCTCGGCGGCGGCAATATCCCGGGCATCGGTTTCGGAATGGGAATAGAACGCTTGATCCTGCTGCTCGAAGCGCAGAAGATACAGATTGCCGAAAAAGAAACAACCGATCTTTATATTGCACCGCTGGGAGAAGCGGCAAAACCGATCGCTTTTTCTTACGCGACGGCACTGCGCGCAAACGGGGTTGCGGTGCAGACGGATACGATGGATCGCAGTCTGAAAGCGCAGATGAAATATGCCGATAAAATCGGTGCGCAATATGTGCTGATGATCGGGGAAGATGAACTGAAACAACAGGCGGGACTGCTCAGAGACATGAACACCAAGGAACAGAGCATGCTTGCATTTGATGAAATATTGACGAAATTCGGATACAAAGGGGAAAGCAAATAGAATGAAAACACATTACAGAACACATATGTGCGGTGAAATTACAAAACAGATGTTGGGTGAACAGGTTACCGTCAGCGGTTGGGTACAGAGAAGACGCGATCTGGGCGGGGTCATCTTCATTCATCTGCGCGACCGCACAGGCATTATCCAGCTTGTGATTGACAGTGCAAAACAGAAAGATATTTTCGAAACCGCCGACAAAGTCCGCAGCGAATATGTGCTGCAGGTAACAGGTAAAGTCATCATGCGCGACGAGGAAAATTTTAATCCGTCGATCAAAACCGGAGAAGTCGAACTGTATACGGAAGTGATGACAATTCTGGACACAGCGCAGACGCCGCCGATTTATATCGACGACAATGACAAAGCAGGCGAATCGATTCGTCTGGAATACCGCTATCTTGATTTGAGAAAGTTCTCCATGCAGGAGAAAATCATCAAACGACATCAGACGGTACAGGCGGTGCGTCAGTTTCTCAATAACGAAGGATTCCTTGAAATCGAGACACCGATATTAACAAAGCCGACGCCGGAAGGCGCAAGAGACTTCCTTGTGCCGAGTCGATTGCAGCAGGGACAGTTTTTTGCTTTGCCGCAATCCCCGCAGCTGTATAAACAAATCTTAATGATATCGGGGTTTGACCGATACTACCAGATCGCGAAATGTTTCCGCGACGAAGATTTGCGTCAGGACAGACAGCCGGAATTCACGCAGATCGATATGGAGCTGTCTTTCGTCGAACCGGAAGACATTATGAGCATCAACGAACGCATGATGATTGCGATCTTTAAGGATGTGATCGGATACGACATTCCTTATCCGATTCCGAGAATGTGCTTTGCGGAAGCGATGGGACGTTTTGGTTCCGACAAGCCGGATGTGAGATTCGGTATGGAACTCAAGGATATTACCGATATCGTCAGAAATTGCGGATTTAAAGTGTTCAGTTCGGCAGCCGAAAGCGGCAGTGTGCGCGCGATCAATGCAAAAGGTGCGAACGACGCACTCAGCAGGCGTGATTTGGATGCGCTGACCGATTTTACAAAGCAGTTCGGTGCAAAAGGGCTTGCGTGGTTTGTCGTAGAAAAAGACAATGTAAAATCACCCGTTTCGAAGTTTCTTACCAATGATGAAATGGATGATATTCTGCGACGGATGGAAGCGGAAGTGGGCGACATCATTTTTGTCGTCGCGGACAAAGATAAGATTGTATTCGATTCACTGGGACAATTGCGACTGAATCTGGCACAGAAATTGAATGTGGAAATGAAGGAAGGGTTCGAATTCCTTTGGGTCGTGGACTTCCCCATGTTTGAATACGATGATACGGATGGCAGATATTACGCGATGCATCACCCGTTCACCGCACCGAGAGACGAAGATATTCCTTTGCTTGACACTGACCCGGGGAAAGTCCGCGCGAAAGCATACGACCTTGTGGTGAACGGAATGGAGCTCGGCGGCGGAAGCATTCGAATCCATAATCAACAGCTGCAGAAAAAAATATTCACCTTAATGAATTTCGACGAGGAAACGATTCAGCATAAATTCGGGTTTCTGCTGGAAGCGCTCAAATACGGCACACCGCCGCACGGCGGTCTTGCGTTCGGGCTTGACCGTCTGATGATGCTGCTGACAGGGGCAGACAACATTCGTGAAGTGATCGCGTTCCCGAGAACGCAGAATCACAGCTGTATGATGATGAAGTCTCCGTCACCTGCCGACGCCTCCGCACTGGAAGAGCTTGGAATCCGTGTGATGCCGAAACTGTCGTAAAGAAAAATATTGCAAATAAAAAACTGCCGTCACAATTTGTGACGGCAGTTTTGTTTTCGTTATTGATCGTTTGTTACAGCAGCATATAGGACGGATGCTGCAGGAATTTTTTCAAAAGCTGCATGAAGTAAGCACATTCACCGACATCCAGCAGATACTCGTCGCAGGTCATTTCAACCGTGATCGTTGAATCGTCATACAAAACAAACAGATTCATGGTATCGACATCTGCTTTCTGGAAGGATTTCAGCCCGGTATCGGTTAAATCCCAGATATTGATCAGTACATCGTCAAATTCTTCGTCGGTATATTCGATTTCGCTGATTTTGCTTTCGTGTGCGTTGATCGCCGTGCGTGCGTAAACGTCTTTGCCTTCCAGCTCCAGGACATTGATCCTGTCTTCGTAAGCAAAAATTTCTGCTTTTTTCAGTGCGCAGCATACTGTTTTGACAACGGCATTGATTAATTCGTCATCCAACTCGGACTGCATACCGCCGAGCATTGAAATGATACCTTCATCGTTGACTTCAAGCGAAATGGAGACCGGCATCGGCGGAATCAGATCAAAATCATCATCTGACTCGTAATCATCCTCATCTTCGTCTTCGCAGTATTCACAATAGGCGTCATCATCTTCATCTTCCGCATCATCAAGCATCAGCGCTTCCTCTGTATGATCCTCGCAGACAGGTTCGGCGGGATTCATAAACGATGTCGTTTCTTCAGATACTGCGGGTGGCTGCACTGTTTTTGCAGAGGCTTCAGTCAGCAGTACGGTATCTTCAGAATTATCCGTTATGGTTTTGTCTTCCTTTGGACGGACAATTTCGTAAACGTCATCTTCCGGCACGCTTTGGCGAGAAGTCGGTGTTTGTCCGATTGTTTCGTGATAACTCTGTACGTCTTCCAATTGAATTCTGCCGTCGATTCCTGTGCCTGCAATTTTTTCCAAGTCCAATCCAAGTTCCTTTGCAATGCGTCTGGCAGCAGGAGAAGCTTTCACTTTGCCTGATTCGTTATGTTGTTCCATATTATGTGTCCTCCTAACAGGTGAGTTCCAAAATAGTATCATAAATTGCTTGTATATGGGGAGTTGTTTTTGCGAACAGTTCCGATCCGTACGCAATCGGGGTATCCTGCGTGCAGATGCGTTTGATGGGAGCCTCCAGATAATCGAAAGCATCGCTGTCCGCAATGCTTGCTGCGATTTCCGCACCGAGACCGCCGGTTAAATGCGCTTCATGGACAATGATGGCTTTGCCGGTTTTTTTCACGGAATTGATAATCGATTCTTTATCGAACGGATATAGGGTGCGCAGATCAATTACTTCGCAGTCAATCTCTTCCTGCTGTGCTTTTTCTGCGGCATCCATACATATCTTTACACAGGGACCGTACGTGATGAGTGTGACGTCACTGCCCTCTTTTATCACATTGGCTTTTCCGATCGGGACAGCATAGGAAGCATCATCCGATACTTTGCCGCTCTGCGTGTACATCATGCAGTTTTCCAGAAACAGAACAGGTTTTTGCAACTGAACTGCTGCGCTCATCAGTCCAGCCGCGTCTGCAGGGGAAGCAGGATAGACGACTGTCAGTCCGGGTATTTGACAGAACATCGCTTCGTATGACTGCGCCTTTTGCGGTCCGAGAAACGGTGCATAACCGATATCACTGCGAATGATGACAGATGAGCCGAATTGTTCGTTGGTGATAAAATCCGTGACCGCGATTTGGTTGGCAATGGTATCCATGCATCGCAAAAGGAAACAACCTTTAATTTCAGCAATGGTCTGTGCGCCCGTCATTGCGAGACCGAGTGCCAAACCTGCCGTGCTTGTTTCTGATGTCGGAGTATCGACAATTCGTTCCGTGCCGAATTCGTCCGCGAGATCTTTTGTTACGCCATAATCGCCGCCTGTCGTAATACCGGAGCCGACCAAAATCACGGACGGATCATTTTGCAGCGCATGGCGGAGCGATTCTCGGATTGCCTGAGCGTACGTTAATTCTTTCATGTATCGATCCTCCGTTATTCTTGCACACCGACGGAGTCGGTTTCTTCGCTGTTTCGCTGTTTTAGCTGCGCTCTGACTGCCTCCGATGCGGTATTGATTTCATTTTCGATTCGTTTGCGGATCATCATCAAATCATCTTCGATGCCGATTCCGTTGCTGACCATATATGAGGTGATATTGTCGATTGC
>CAYUFL010000025.1:256-2201 GCA_964444065.1 uncultured Lachnospiraceae bacterium | reverse complement strand
TGAGCATCGGCATGTTCATGCAGATTTTCTGCGAGCGCATCATGCAGGCGCAGGGCAAGAACCTGTACGCCATGCTCATGCAGGCGCTCGGCGCGGTCATCAACATCATATTCGACCCAATCCTTAATCTCGTCATTCGTGCGGTAGGATTGATCATCATCCAGCGTGAAGCCTGCCAAACGATAAGTTTTGCTTTCAACAAGCACAGGTGCGCTGTTGTTCAGTGCGTAGTCCAATGCTTTGATCATTGCCTCATAGACGTCTATTGCGTTGTTTCCGTCTGTAATGATGCCGGGTATATTATAACCTTTTGCGCGCTCGGCAATATCATTCACATTGTGAATGCGATCAACGCCGCTGCGTGCGGCATAACAATTGTTTTCTATAAAAAAGATCACAGGCAGTTCATAAAGGCTTGCCATATTGATCGCTTCCTGAAACGATCCGTCTGCACACGCACCGTCGCCTGCAAAGCAAACCACACACGTCTTTTTTTGCTGCAGTTTGAACGAAAGAGCTGTTCCGACTGCTTTTGCAAAATTTCCGCCTGCCAGAGCCGTACCGCCGAAAAAATTCACTCTGCTGTCGCAATAACCGGTCGTACCTGCCTTGCCTCCGCAAAGACCGCTCGGCAAACCTGCGACTTCCGCGAGCAATTCCTGCGCATTGATGTCTGTTGCGATAGCGATCGTGAAGTTGCGATGCGGAGCAAAAATCACGTCTTCGCTGCGAAGAGCAGACACAGCAGCGGCTGTCGCTTCCTGCCCGATTGACAGATAGAGCGGCGATTGAATCAGACCGTCTTCCTGTAATTGGGATACCTTTTCTTCGAACAATCGTGCCTTGAGCATTTTATAAAAGATCTGTACGATCGTCTGATTGTCGATATACATTCGAATCCTCCATATTTTTCTTATTCTGTATAATCAGTTCCGCGAAGAGCAGATCGTCATAAGTGGTCAGTTTAATATTATCATAGGAACCTTCCGTCAGTGCTACCGCATGACCGAGCCGCTTCACCAACGTGGTATCGTCGGTTGCTTCCATGCAGTCCTGTATTGCCGCCTCATGCGCATGCAGGATCAAGTCTCTGCTGAATATTTGCGGTGTCTGCAGCAGACACAACAGATCGCGGTTAAGCGAACTTTCAATCATGCTGCGGTTTGCCAGCACATAGGTATCTTTTGCTTTTACAGCAGCACATGCGGCACCATGGGTTTTTGCCGATGCAATACATTCCGTTATGATCTTTTGTGTCACGAAGGGGCGTGCTGCATCGTGAATGGCTGCATATCGGCAGTTCGGGGCCGTTTCCCGCAGACCGTTATATACGGATTCCTGTCTGGTTTTGCCTCCGAGTACCATTTTGATCGGTTTGTTCGGACGCGCAATTGTTACCGCATTTTCGATTTCATCAATATCCTCCGGTTTATGGACGAGGATAATTTCTCGGATCTGCTGACAAAGGCAAAAAGCGGAAATCGAGTAGCTCAGCACAGGGCGGTTGGCAATACACAGAAAGTTTTTATTTTTATCAATACTCATTCGGCTGCTCATTCCTGCTGCCGGAATGATAGCGCTGATAAAATCCTCGTTCATGATTACTCCCGCATGCTTCCGATATCGGATTTGGCGTAACTCTTGTATCAAGATTTCTAGAAACAATTATAGCACAAACAGCCGCGTGCCAAAATGTTCTGGAGATTTAAATTTCATTAATCTGTCGGCAACGTGCGCCGGATATGCTATGATAAACGGAGAGTTCAATCTCAATAAGGGAAAATTATGATCAAAAATAAAGCGGTACTTTTCGATTTCGACGGAACATTGGTTGACAGCCTGGGCATTTGGAAACAAGTGGATGATATTTTTTTCGGTCGCCGCGGGCTGAAATTCGATGAACTTGGGCTTGTTTTCGGAGGCCGCTCATTTTCGGAGTGCGCCG
>CAYUFL010000025.1:0-246 GCA_964444065.1 uncultured Lachnospiraceae bacterium | reverse complement strand
TGTGCGACAGCGTGGAAGAGATTAAAAAAGAATGGACGGATTTGTCCATTGAATTGTACACAAGCAGTACAATTCTAAAGCCGTATGCCAAAGAATTTGTCAGAGCACTGAAAGCAAAGGGATACAAAACAGCGGTGGGAACAAGCAGTGATCAGCGTATTATACGGCATGTAATGGATGCTGTCGGTATGAAGGATGATTTCGATCTGCTGTTGACCTGTTGCGAAGTCGGCAAAGGCAAACCCG
>CAYUFL010000024.1:0-28002 GCA_964444065.1 uncultured Lachnospiraceae bacterium | reverse complement strand
AAACGCAGGAAGAGATCAAAATAAACCGCGGCACACTGACTGAAAAAGGGAAAGACAGCCCGTACCGCAACCGCAGTATCGAAGAAAATCGGAGCCTGTTTCGCGACATGAAGGAAGGGAAATATCCGAACGGATCGAAGGTGCTGCGTGCCAAGATCGATATGGCAAGCCCGAATATCAATATGCGCGATCCCGTTATTTACAGAATTTTGTTTGAAACTCATCATAATACAGGCGATGCATGGTGCATCTATCCGATGTACGACTACGCGCATCCGATCGAAGATGCGATCGAGGGGATTACGCATTCTTTATGCTCACTCGAATTTGAGGATCACAGACCGTTTTATGACTGGTTGCTCGATCATCTTGAGGATTACAAAGTGAAACGTCCGCGTCAGATTGAATTCGCGCGGCTGAATATTACCAATACCATCATGAGCAAACGCTATCTGAAACGTCTCGTGGACGAAAAGCTCGTGGACGGATGGGATGACCCGCGCATGCCGACGCTGTGCGGTCTGAGAAGACGCGGTGTCACGCCTGCGGCAATCCGCAGCTTCTGCGAAGAAAGCGGTGTTGCGAAAGCAAATTCCGTGATCGACAAAGCGCAGTTCGACTACTTTGTGCGTGATGATCTGATGAAAACGGCAAAACGCGTGATGGCAGTGCTGCATCCGCTGAAGGTGACCATTCGCAATTATCCGCAAGGGGAGAGCGAACTGCTTTCGATTCCGTACAATCTGGACGAGCCGGAAGGCGCATGCCGCAACGTACCGTTCGGGCGCGAGATTTACATCGAGCGGGAAGACTTCATGGAAGAGCCGCCGAAGAAATATTTCCGTCTGTTCCCGGGCAACGAAGTGCGGCTGATGGGTGCGTATTTTGTGAAATGCGAAGACTTCGTGAAAGACGAAAACGGTAACGTGACGGAAGTGATCTGCACGTATGATCCCGAAACAAAATCGGGCAGTGGATTTGCCGGACGCAAAGTAAAAGGGACGATCCACTGGGTGCCGAAAGATGCGCTCTCTTTGGAAGCGCGCCTGTATGAAGAACTGCTCGACGAAAATTCCGAGGCGGAGGATTGGGTGGAACGGCTGAATCCGAACTCTCTGTGCGTGTGTCAAGCGCTTGGGGAACCGTCTCTGGCGAGCGCGCAGGCAGCCGATCGGTTCCAGTTTGTCCGTAACGGATTTTTCTGTGCCGACACGAAATATCACACACCGGAACATCCGGTCTTTAATCGTACGGTGTCGCTTAAATCGAGCTGGCAGCCTGCGAAAGCAGAATAGAGCGATATGAAAAAAGGAATTCTGTTTGATCTGGACGGAACGCTTTGGGATGCGACAAGACAGATGCTTCCCGCATGGCAGCGCGTGATGGGGCGACATGCTCTTTATGATGTAAAACTGACACATACCGTGATGCAGAGCCTGATGGGGAAAACGGTTCCGCAGATTGCTGATATTCTGCTGCCCGATGCAGTTTCTTCCGAAAGCATCGCAGTTATCAATGAATGCTGCAATGAGGAATTGATCGATTTGAGCCGCAACGGCGGTACGCTGTATCCCGATGTTGCACAGACGCTTGATCAATTGCAGAAACGATATGCACTTTTTATCGTCAGCAACTGTCAGGACGGTTATATTCAGACCTTTCTGGATTATTACCGATTTCGAAATTGGATTGCAGACTTCGAAAGCCATGGCGGAACCGGTTTGACAAAAGGCGAAAATATCCGACTGGTGGTTACAAGGAACCGTCTGGATTGGGCATTTTATCTCGGGGACACACAGTCCGATGCCGATGCCGCGCATTTTGCGGGTATCCCGTTCGTGCATGCTTCGTACGGGTTTGGCAATGTGTCAAACGAGGAACGGAAGATAACATCATTCCGCGAAGTAACGAATATTGCCGAAGAAATATTGTGTGCGGAGTAGTATGATTTGCTTGAGCGGGGTTGTGCGCATATCATTCCGCTTCTAAATCCGATCATTTCCCACTGATGGATCGTGAACGGGTCGATCCGAAAACACTGCTTTTTGTAATGGAATATAAAAAAAGACAGCATGCTGTCTTTGCGGTCATTTTTTACTTTGGCAGATTGCGAAAAATCGATACAAAAAAAGATGCCATAGGCATCTTCTTTCTGAGTTATTTAGACATGACAACGGTTACTTTGCTGGCTTGTGAGTAAGTGCCGTTTTTTCCTTCTCGGACGTCCTGTTCGGACACAAAAACGTTCACCAGCGTGTAGCCTTCCTCTGTTTTCGCGTTGAGGAAGTTTTGTAACTTGCTCATAAATAAATCTCTTTCAACAATGAACTGCACTGAGTTATACCCCCCTAGAATCGTATATCATATATAAACTATCATATTACATAAGCGTTGTAAAGTGTTTTAAAAAAAAATTACAAAAAAATTACAATTTGTTCCAATAATAGGGAATTATATTAAATTCCTATTAATTATGCATATTCATTTATCAATATATGCAGATAAACGGTATAATTTAGAAAAGACATGATCGTGGAGAACAATATGAAGAAACAACAAAATACCAAACTGTGGGGATTTGTTCTGATTATGATCGGCATCGGATTGGCCGGCCAGGTGTTCGGTATTTGGAGTCTGCATATCTTTCGCGGATGGTGGACCCTGTTTATTATCGTGCCGAGTATCATCAGCATCATAGAAAAAGGTGTGCACTCGGGCAATGTGCTCGCTCTTGTGATCGGTACAGTTTTACTGCTGAGTACACAGGATATTTTGGGATGGGATCTGATCGGCAGAATGGTGTTTCCCGGGATTCTGGTAGCCGCAGGCATCGCCTTGCTGATTAAGTATAACAGCCGAAGCGGGTATGCGGATCAATCATCTGCATATCGCCAGTCTTTCTCCTCGCAGAGTGAGGAGGAACAATCCGCTGTGCATCATGCGGTGGTATTTTCGGAACGTAATGTTGTTTATCCAAACAAAGAATATCAGGGCGCGTCGCTCTCGGTCAGCTTCGGGAAAATCGCCTTTGATCTGACAAATGCTTCTTTTTCGGGAGACCGCAATTTGTTCGTGAACGCGATGTTCGGTAATGTGTTGTTGGTAGTGCCCGCAGGGGTTAATGTCATTGTGGGATCTTCTCCGGTGTTCGGCTCGATTCAGAACAAAACTGTATACAGTGAAGGTGCTCCGTGCATTCGCGTCGATGTCAGCTGTATTTTTGCGACAATGACGATTCTGCCGGTTACATCAAATTGAACTCCCATGTGACAGTATAAAAGACTTGCCCATTCGGGTCAAGTCTTTTTTTTGTATATATAAGTAATATCTCATAGTTTGGTGCTGGCACTCGATTTTATTCAAAGGTGATATTGATGTCGCCGCTTGTGGAAGATACATCCAGACGTTTTGTCCCTTTTGCGGAACCGCCCATGACCGATACTTTGCCGCTGAGGGAATCCGAGACAATATAGTAATCAAGCGAATTCGCATGCAGCGTGCCGGAAATCCTGCCGCTGACGGTATGAAAGTCCAGATTGTTGCCGGAGAGCATTTCAAAATCAATGCTTCCGCTTGTAGTTTCCAGGGTGATATCTTCGGATACGGTTGTGTCATTCAAACGAAGATCTCCGCTGACGGAAGAGAATTCCGTATCGGCGCCGACTGATACTGCACGGGTCAGAATGGCACCGCTTGTTGCAGTGGCCGACAGCTTGCTGCCGATGCGGACTGAGTCAAAACTGACGGTGCCGCTCACCGAGGAGGCACGAAGATCACCTCGGACATCCGTATTTTCAATCAGAATGCTGCCGCTCGTATTCGATGCAGAGAGCGAAAGCGCCTGAATGTCATTGATGCGGATCTCTCCGCTGACACTGCTGAGCGATACATCTGCGATCAAATCGGAGGGAATTGTGACAGTAAGCGGTTTTTCCGTAAAGTCGTAATTGAACCAATTTTGGAATCCCCATTTTGTCGAGTTGATTTTTTGGATGGACAGGGTACCGTTTATGTCCTGCTTGATTTCATATCGGTAATTGCTGTTTTCATAACAGTCGATTGCAATGATATCGGCTGAAGAGGACTGCAACACAACCGGACTGTCGATATCGGAGATATCGATCGAGGTGATGCCTGCCGCATCGTATGTGTAAGAATTGTGTTCGAATGTCGAATTGCTCCGGATGTTGCTGATATGAAATCCGGAAAGCGCGTATCCGAAAAATGCCAGAATAACGCCGACGCCGACAAGAGCGGCAGCAATGATGATAACCGTGCGGGATGTGCTCTTCATTTATTGTGCTTCCTTTCTGATAAAGAGTGACTTGACCCATCTAAGAAATTTGCCGGTCAGCTTGACAAGCCAGACGGAAATGATTTTGATGGGGAAAAAGGCGAGAATGCCGAGACCGATGCATACCAGCGATCCGCCGAATCCGATGAGTGCCAGATGCGGCGAGGGCACTGCCAGAAAGATCGACCCGATGCATCCGCCGATGCCGCCCAGTACAAGTGCAACAATCGTCGCATATAATGACACGATGACCGACCATATCGCGATATAAACCGAAAAGATCACGGCAACGAATGCGATCAGCAGTGAGAACCAGACGGGAAAGCCGAGCACCAGCAGGACGGTTTCCCACACCTGCAGACGATTTTTCGGTGTTATTTTTGCTTTGACCAGACTGCTCAGGGGACTTTCGAGCATCACTTCGCGCACAATGTCATCGATATTGCCGAGCGCTGCGACGGCTTCTTCCTCGCTCATGCCGTCCTCCACCCGATCATCGATCATTTCGGCATAGAAGCCGATCGAATTGTCGATATCATGTCGGGGTAATCCGTCAAGTTTCTGAGCCAGCAGTTCCAAAAACTGTGATTTATTCATAATCCGTACTCCTTATTTCCTGCTTGATGAATTCCAGCACAGAAAGCGCTTCCTGCCATTCCAGAAGGAAATCATCGATTTTTTTTCTGCCGGACTCCGTAATTTTGTAATACCTACGAAGTCTGCTGTTGTGTTCTACCGAGTAAACGCTGACCGACTGTTCCGCTTCGAGGCGTTTCAGAATCGGATACAGAGTGGATTCCGAAATTTCGACTACGGAACTGACATCTTTGATGATCTGATATCCGTAAGAATCTTCCTTCGTCAGCACGGCAAGCACACAGACTTCAAGCAAACCTTTTTTCAGCTGTATATTCATAGTATGCCTCCCTCTGCCTTATACTATACAATACATAGTACTATGCGTCAAGAGGGTATTTTTGCTTTAATGATTGCTTAATAAAAAAAGCATCGTCTTTTTAACGATACTTTTGTCATGATTGCAGATTATAATCAATTTCGTCCGACAGGTTTCATGCGCTGCGCAAACGGGAGGCAGCTGCGCAACTCTTGCACAGGGAAGGGTTCACCGTGTCCCGGGTAGACCATTTTTGCGCCGCTGGCAAGCATCGTTTCCCACGACTGTGCATACAGTGTTTCGTCTTCGAGAAAAATGCTGATGTGATGTTTGCTTGGGAAGCCGTTCATTGCGGCATCTCCGCAGAAGATATCAAAATCCTCTGTTACCAAAGAAATGGAGTCGGAGGTATGCCCCGGTACCGAAAGAATTTGCAGCCCGAAATCGGACATCGGCTGATCAAAGCCATCCCACAAAAGGAAACGCGCGGTATCCGTGATCGGCTCAAACCCGTGTTTGACGCTGCCCGTTACGTTCAGAATTGCAGATACGATTGCCGCCGTTCGGTCGGCATAGTGTCCCGGTGCATTTTCCCCCGTCGCGATGCGCGGCACGGCATTCGGGTGCAGGATCAGTTTGGCGTCGGTGACACGCAGCAGTTCGCTCAGGAAACCTGCATGGTCATCGTGCGCATGCGTCAGCAATATCCAGCGGATATCATCGAAAGCGATTGCGTTTTCTTCCATAATCCGGCGGTAACGGTCGAATCCGTCGCGATAACCGGAATCGACGGCGACGACACCCTTGTATGTGCGGATCAGGTACGAATTGACAAAACGGTTGCCTGTGTTGATAATCTGCATGGGAACCTCCAAATTTGAAATTCGGTTTGATGCGGAGCGGACGGTATGCGAGACGCATGTTATGAGCGCTCACCTTTGGGTTTCATTTTATTTTCAGATGCTCAATTGTTGTTGGTATTCATCGCCGGGTTGCCGGCAGCAACCTGCTTTTGGGCGCAAAAGCGGGGTAAAACGCTTTCCGCAAATCCGCCTCGCGGCATGTCGGCTTCTCAGTTTTGACAAAAATCCCATCGACAGATCATGGAACGGCAGACCGTGAAAGTCGGCAAAAATCCGATCTGCTCGGAATTTTTATACCAAAACCGATCAGGTCATGCCCTAGCGCGGACGGATCATGCTTGGTCGCCGACCCTGCTCCGCTCGGTGCGAAATGCGCTGCGTTGACGGGGCGATTGTTTTGATATTCAAGGTAGAATGCTTGGAATGAGTTTCGTGTAACATGTGTGTCGTATCGGGTTAGTATCAAATATTAGGGAAGGTTTATTCATGTTTATTTGTTGGCATTTTTGTTCGGATATTCGCAAAGCGCGTTCAATACGCATTCGGTGCATTTCGGTTTTCGTGCGGAGCAGATATTTCTTCCGTGCCAGATCAGCCAATGGTGTGCCTCGGACCATTTGTTTTTGTCTATGATCGCCTTGAGCATTTCTTCGGTTTTCTCGACATGTTCGGAATGCGCCAGTCCGATACGGTTGCTGACGCGCTGTACATGGGTATCGACAGCGATGGCGTCTTCACCGAACGCATTGGAAAGAACGACATTCGCGGTTTTCCTGCCGACGCCCGCAAGTGAGGTGAGCGCATCAAAATCAGCGGGCACTTCAGCGTTGTAACGATCCAGAAGCATTTGCGCCGTTTTGATGATATTGGCGGATTTTGTTTTGGAAAGTCCGCACGGGCGGATGATGTCCTCCAGTTTTTCCCGTCCGAGTACAAGCATTTCGCCCGGCGTGTCCGCAAGGGGAAAAAGCTCTTTTGTCACGATATTCACACGGATATCGGTGCACTGCGCCGAAAGGATGGTGGCGGTCAGCAGTTCATATGGTGTCGCAAAGTCAAGTCCGCATTTTGTGCCGCCGTATGTTGTTTCGAGCAGTGCGATGATTTGATCTGCTTTTTCTTTATTCATCTTTTTTATAAGCTTTCTTCAATCAAGTTGCAAGTTTTGGGAGTTGCCTTTATCAGCATCAGTATAGCACAACCGAAGGATATTGTAAAAAGGCATTGTTTTGTTTCTGCGCAAAACCCGTCCTTCAAAAGAGAACGGGTTTGATTGTATTGTGTTATGCGATTTATGCGGGATGTTTTTTCTTTGTCATCGGGAACGTCACGGTAAAGACATTCCCTTCCGTCGGGGAATATGATACCCCGATTTTTGCATGATGTGCATCGGTGATGCTTTTCGCGATCGCAAGCCCCAGTCCCGATCCGCCGTTGTCGCGCGCACGCGATTCGTCGGTGCGGTAGAAACGCTCGAAAATTCTCTTCTGATGCTTCGCTTCGATCTGTATGCCCGTATTTGCAACGGACAGTTTCGCTTTGTCGTGCTCTTTGGAAAGCTTGACGGTGATCGTACCGTGTTCGTCGGAATACTTGACGGCATTGTCGAGCAGAATCATCAACAGCTGTCGGATGCGCTCCGCGTCGCCCTCGATATTGATCTCGGGCGCAATCTCACTTTCGAGCGTTCTCTCTTTTTCGTACACGACGGATTCAAAGGTCAGCAGTGTGTGCGTGACAACATCGCAAAGATTGACTTCCGATAGAATGACAGCCTGTTTGGCGTCGTCCGTCTTGGCGAGAAACAACATATCCGCAAGCAGATGCGACATGCGCTGCGCTTCCGCTTTGATATATTCCAGCCATTTTGACTGGCTGCCGATGCTCTCCTGCGGTTTTGCCAGCATGATATCGGTGTTTGCCAAAATCGTCGTCAGCGGCGTGCGCAATTCATGGGATGCGTCTGCCACAAACTGTCGCTGCTGTTCCAACGAGCGTGCAACGGGTTTGATCGCCCATGACGCAAACAGCAGACTGATCAAGATCACTGCAAGCAGACTGATGCCTCCCGTAATCAGGGATGTGGCGATCAGATTTTGCAGCGTATTGATTTCGGAGGTGCGGTCGGCAAACGCAATGAGCGTCTTTCCGTTGGTTTCCTGCTTGAGAAAGCGCAGCCCTTCATCGTCAAGGATACCGTCGGTGTTCGGACTGTTCATTGCTTTTGCTGCAATATCCAAAAGTTCTCCGATATCGGTAACCGCAGCGTTTTCGGTCGGAATTGCCGTGAGTGTGCCGTTTGCATCGAGGGAAACGAGGAAGATGCCGTATTGCGAGTTGTTGCGTTCGATACCGCGGTGATCGTTCTGGGGCGGACTGTTGTCTTCATCCTCTTCGGCAGGTGAATTATCGGAGATATGATTGCTGACGGCATTCTGGAGCGCGCTGATGCTCGCATCCTGCGCTTTTTGGTAGGTCTGTGCGTAAACCATGATAAAGACAGCGGCAAGCAGCAGCATGACAATCACAATATTAATAATGACAAATTGTACTTTCAGTTTTTTGATCATTGCGCGTCTGCCTCCAGATGATAGCCGATTTTTCGCACGGTCGCAATGGAAGTGTTCGACTTGAGATACAAGAGTTTTTTGCGCAGGAAAGATATATAGACCTCGACATTATTGTCTTCCGCATCCGACTCCGCACCCCATACTTTGAGCAGCAGCTGCTCTTTGGATACGGTTGAACCGTTCGAATCGATCAGCAGACGCAGGACTTCCGATTCCTTCAGACCCAGATGTACCGTTTTTTTTCCGCAGCTCAATAAAAGGCTTTTGGTGTCAAGCGTCAGATCTCCGAATACGGTTTCGTCTTTGTAAGATTCGTCCTTGCGCCTCGTGAGCGCACGGATGCGGGCAAGGAGCTCTTCCGGAGAAAACGGCTTGGTCAGGTAATCGTCTGCGCCGTAATCGAGACCCTTTACTTTGTCTGTCACATCATCTTTTGCCGTGAGCATGATGACGGGGGTCGGCATGTGCTCTTTGCGCAGCTGCTTCACCACTTCAAATCCGTTCATGCCGGGCAGCATGATGTCCAGGACAATGGCATCGTAAATACCGCTCATGGCATAATCAAAACCGTCCGTACCGTTGTGCACAACATCCGTGATGTAATTGTTTTGGGACATAATCTGCGCAAGCGCCTCCGCGAGACGGACTTCGTCTTCCACAATCAATAATCTCATAATCTCCTCTTTTACGGGTCGGGCTTCCTTTTTTCATATTATATCACAAAAAGCTGAAAGGAACCTGAAATAGGGTACGCAGCAGGGCACGCATACAATGCGTGCCCTACTGTGTGCCAAAATATCGAATTTACAGATCGTTGGTCTGTTTTATACGGCATTTCCGTAATGCGAACAACGAATGCAGAAAGCGTTAACCCATATGAGAATAAAAATCCAGACAAACGAAGGCTTTGCCGTTCGGCAGATCGATCATTGTCTTTTTGGTGAGAATGTAGTCCAGACGTGCCAGCGCTTCGCACAGTTCATTCGTATTGACCGCGCGGTGAATCTCCGAAAGCGGCTCAAACGCGTCTTGGTAGGGGGAATCGGACACAAATCCGATTCTTTCGGCGTCGTCCGATTGGAGGGTACAGGAAATGCGTCTCGGTCGGCTGCGTCTGATCAGGGATACAAAACAATCGGTGCCGATGTATTCGATCAGCAGATCGGCGGTGAGCAGATCGCAAAAAGACAGTGTCAGTGCGGGGTCGCTCAGATCCGCACAAACCAGTTCCAGCCTGTCGCTCAGATGCGGGAATCGCTGTCTGCAGATTTCCAGATATTCGAAATTGACGTCAATGCCGACTATCTTTTTTATATGCGCTTTTTCTGCGTGTTCCAATCCGTTGCCGCCTGCGATGCCGAGTATCGTTACGCTCCCGATATCCGTATCCGCAAAGCGTGCGCGCATCCGTGCGGCGAGTGTCTGCGCCTGAAAAATATCGGCACGCATCATATGATTTTCGTACGTGTCAAGCGGAATTGAAATCCATGGATTCTGCATGGAAATTCACCTCCTTTTTTCGTATTATATCATAAAAAACAGCAGGGCACACATACGCAGGAATGGTACGTATACAGTAGCGTAAACATACAATGCGTACCCTACTGTTTCGATTCTGCGGGTTTTTCGCACAGCACGCTCCGCTCAAACGGACGCAGCTTTGCGGTGAAGAACCGTGAGATGGTGCCGACAAGCAGGGCGGCGGCGAGTGTGCCTTCGCGTACGCCTGCCACGGTACGGAACATCAGCATGGAACAGACAATCGCGATGAGCACGAGTGTGATATCAAAAAAAACTTTCGTTTTGCCGAATTCATGATGCGTGACATCCGCAATTGCTTTTGCAAGACCTTCGCCCGCAAGCATAACGACATTTGCGAGCACTTCCATGCTCACGCCGAGCGCCACAATGACGCAGCTCGCCAAGACCCAAATCCATTGCTGCAGATAATTCGCGGGAGCAAAACCTGCAATCAGATACAGCGCAAAGTCAGTGAAATAGCCGAAAATGACGGCTGCCGGCAGCTGCATCAGTTGAATCCATTGAAAGTTTTTGCGCAGCAGTGCGATCTGTATGCCGATAAAAATGATATGCATCAGGATGGTAAACTGCCCGATGCTCAGCGGCATGCCGAGACTGAGTACGTACGGAAGTGACGAAATGGGGGAGGTGCCCAAATTTGCCTTTACGGAAAGTGCTACGCCGAAGGCAAGCACAAACAACCCTGTAATGAAAAAACAATAGCGTTTGATTCGTTCTTTTGGTGTCATAAGATCCTTTCGGGATGAAATTACGCATTGCGCAATACAATTATCATAGCGCAAAAACGATGCCCCGTCAACTCGGGCTGGATTTCAGGCAAAACAATACGCGGCAGGGGTCAGACCGAAGCCGCCCATACCGCGTATCGCATTATTTTAGATTGAGGACTGTGAAAAACAAATTCAGGTGTTACTCGATGGCGTTGTGATATATTTTGATCAAGGTCTGCATAAACGCATCCTGCTCCTGCTGAGAAATGCCGCAGATTATTTTCTGCTGTACTGCTTGGAAGATCCGATCGGCTTCTTTTTGCGCCTCCCACCCTTTTTCGGTGAGAAAGACCTGATAGGATTTACGGTTGTCTTTGGCATGAATGCAGCGCACAAGTCCGTTTTCTCTCATGCGGCGGATGACCCCTGTGACAGTGGACGGCTGCAGGCAGCATTCCTGTGCAATCAGTTTCTGTTCGCATCCTTCGTGTGTGCTCAAAAAATCCAGGATTTTCGGCTGTCCCGGTGTCATCCCGCATTTTGCGGCTTCTGTCTGAACCCATTTGTAAATGTGTCCCTCTGTATAATGTAACAAATAATGCAACAGCATTTGCATGGCACACCTGTCATTCAATGATGTTTATTTATAGTTAGCATGCTAACTATATCGATCATACTCCTAAAATTCGGTACAGTCAAGGGATTTCATTCATTTTCTGTCCGAAAGAAAAACAGGTGCGCTGAGATTGCCGGAATCTGAAACGAGCGTTTGATTGTCCTGCGAAACGTAAGCGGTATGATACAGATACAGGCTCATTACTACAATCATCAGGACGCGTGCAATTTTCTTGTGCATTGCGTGGTTCCTTTATGTTTCTTTCTATTATAGTGTCTGCAGCTGAAAACACTCTGAAACCGAGACGATAATTTCCGAACTGAAAAAATCCGTCCCATTTCAGTTTTTCGATGACAAGACAACCGATTTTTGCTATACTGAATCATATTGAGCCCATACCAACTATAAGCGAAAGCGAGGCACAAAAATGGCCTGTGAGAAACAAATTGATTTTTACCTTCCGTATCCGGTGCTGGACGTGTTTGCGCGTATGTCGCGCGAGCCGTACATCGGGAAAATGAAAGTGGACTTTGTCGATCAGTCCCATTACCAGATTCTGTGTTCCACGGGTGTCAATATGATGACGTGGGGAGAGCAGATCACAATTTCCTTTTTTGACCCGCGGGACGGCGGGACGCGCATCATTGTGGAATCAAGACCCAAACTGCCGACAACGCTGGTGGACTGGGGACACAATCAGGAAAATGTAATGAACGTGATGAACCATTTTATGTATCTGTATCCGCCGAAGAACGGGCAGTCACCGATACAGCCGCCGCAACGATAGCCGCCATGACGAACCGTGCTTCGTCAATCCGGTAGGGAAAAGCTTTTCGCAAGCCCCGTATCGGAAAAATCAATGGTCAGTGTCTGGACGTAGGAGAGACTGTTTTGCGTATAAATGTTTGCATATTCGGTGCCGTGCAGTGCCGCGTATGCGAAAGCATACAGTGTTTTGAGATCACTGACCGTGCAGGTGCGCATGCCGTCCGTGTCGGCAGCATAAGTAAATTCGAGATTGAGCGGCGGATAGGCATTGCTTTTTTTGTTTCCGATCAGTTCATACGGCAGATACCACGCACGCGAATCGACACTGCGTTTTAACGTCAGTGTTTTTTTGTCTGCCGAAAGGACGTTTTCGCTCAGCTCGGCGGACAGTACATTGCCGTCGCAGATTTCGGTGTTGTCCGAAAACAGGATCGCATCGATTGCGTCCGCAAGATCGGCATTTTCGGTTACGGTTTTTTTGTATCCGCTGCCGTTCCAAAGCCAGATTGTTACGCTGTCGCCGCTCACCGACAGATAAGAGGAAGTATCGACGGAAGTGGTTTGATTGGAGGCATTGTTGCTGCCGTAATACAGACTTTGAGACACATAAGTGATTTTTGCCGTTTTTGTATCTTTCAATACCGTCAACTCGTAATTGTCCGTGATATCCGCAATGCTCTGCGGTTTTTGTCCGCTTTCCGTGCCGTAGGCAAATGTGGTGTCAATTATCACATCAAGTCGGTAGGAACGCTGCTCGGTAATGTGGGAGGAAAGCCAGACGTTGATGTCATTGTTGTAACCGTTTTTGACATTATTCTGATGACTGATGATCAGATAGACAACCAGCCCGAGCAGGGAAAGTGCAAAATAAATGGCGAGGACGATATAAATGCGTTTCTTTATTTTTGTCATGGAATGCTCCGTATCGAAACGCCCGTATGCACGATCGGAAGTGTGCTGCTCGGACGTAATTTTCTGATTTATTTTACCACTTTGCGCAAAAACGAAAAAGGGCTGTGTCGGATTCCAACGAAAATATAATCTTTGCATATGTTTGCGGCAATAAAAAAACACGCCGATCAGCGTGTTTTACAATCCCATATTCTATTCATATTCCTTTGCATAAAGTACCGCTATCATACCGCCGTAACTGCATTTCGGCGATTCGACCTTGCAGGCATTTGCGCAGCCGTTGCATCGGTGCGATTGATTTTTGCGATCCTCCGGTTTGCCGTTTGTCTGCGGCGTGCGCTGTAATAGGGATGGACGCAGCGCAGCTGCCGCAGCAACGGACTCGATTTGGTGGGAAAGGGGATGATCCTGCGCAAAGGCTCGTTTTGCTTTTGCCGACTCCAGAAAACCGACACTGCACAGATGATAGCGCAGCGTGCACCGGCGTTGGCAACCGATACAGTTGATCTCCTGTAAGTATTCCCGCATCTGCCGATCGGTTCGGCATTGGTTATTTTGTCCGGCAGCATCGGTCGTTTGCATCGGGCTCTCCTTTTTTTTGAACACATTCCGCACATGTATTCATAATAGAATGATTCTAAAGTACTTTTTTATGATACCACAGACAATTCGAAAAATCCAGCTGTTTTAGAAAGATTCCAACCTGAATTTCATATGTGAGTTCGTTCGGGATCCAGATTTTACACGGAACAAAAAAATGAGCCGCTGATGCAGCCCATTTTTTCAATTGTTTTTATTTAGGAGAGACTTTATCGGAAGGATTCTTTTTCTTTTTTCCGCCGAGTTCGATGGTGTAGTAGGTGCCTCCGATGAAAAGCCCCATTATCGGCAGATAATCAGAGAACAACTCAACGGCGCCCATCTGAGTAATATCGGTTTCCGGTTCTGTCGTTGCGGTGTCGGTCGTATCTGTAGTTGTGGCTGTTGTGTCCGTTGCCGTGCTTTGTGCCGATGCGGCTGCAATGGCTTCATCATAGAGGGTGTGATACGTTGTCGTTGCGCTCGATGCTTGTTTTACACCGATGGAGCACTGCGGATAAAGCAGTGAGCAGCGCTTGTTGCATCCCGTGCAGATCAGATTATCGAGATAATTGTCCAGTGTCGGTATGGCTGCATCCGTCTGCGTCGAGGTAATGGCGGTGGTATCGCCCGCCGTTACGGATGTCGTATCCTGCGTCCGGTAATCGTCATCTTCCGCTTCATCCTCATCTTCCCCGCTTCCTCCTCCGCTGCCTTTACGGTTTTTTTCGTAAAGCTGTACGGTTTGAGTCACTGTGCTTTCCGAAGCTGCGGTTTGTGCATTGACGGAATCCGTGAGCGGTGTGCTGTCTGTTGCCGAGCTGTCCGCGGTTTCATCGTTCAGAAACGGAAACAGCTTTTCTCCGATGTTCATATCAATCGAAGATTTAATCCCGAGTATCGCGATTGCAAGTGCCAGTACGCGCACGGTAAAGGTACGGATTCTGCTCGGGCGTTTGATGCCCGCAAGCTTACGCATTGCCGCAAGGATACTTTTCCAGTGCAGACCCACATGAACCGAGATGAAAATGAGCCCTGCATATGCACTGACATTGTGGATCATCACCCATAAGTATCGGTTGTCCGTCGTGAAGGAAAACAATTCTGTGGAAATAATCACGCCCGATGCCGCAATGAGCGCAACATCGATCAGAAGAATCACATCCAGCAAAAACATGAACTTCGTCATGGGCTTGAAATTTTTGTCGAAAAGTTTGCCGGCGACTGCTTTGATCCATTTTGCATTCAGCAGATTGTGAATGACAAACAGTCCGCAGACCCCGAGTCCGATAACTTCGTGGGGTTTGAGTCCTGTCACTTCCGTATTCATCAGCAGAACAAACAAGACCGTCATGATCGCATCCAGAATATATTTATAGTATGTTTTTTTCATATAAGACCTCCAACTCCTTCAAACGCGTTTTTGGTGTATGCCGCAGTGTTATGTCTTTCGTTTAGATTGATTCTAACACGGAAAGCTTAAAGCAGTCTGAAAGGACACAAAAAAGTAAAACGAAAAGGATCGAGCCCTGTTTTTTACAGCATTCAATCCTCATAGGGTGCTTGATTTATGTTGTCCAAAGAGTGGGGGTTGTTCAAATCAAAGCGTTTTTCCATCGGTATCAGTCGTTTGTTTATCTGCGGGTTTCGCCCGAACGGAGTTCGTTCACTGTCATTTGAGTCGGACTTCGTTACCAAAATAAAAAGATTCGGGTCGGAACGATACGCAAAAAAAACAGCGCATTTTGCGCTGCTGTAAAACTTTTACGGTGTATCTACTTTGCAGATGCGGTTTCGGTCGGCGTGGTGGAAAGTGTTTTGACGACGAGGACATTCGCATCATCTCTGTTCTGGTAAAAATAATGAAATCCGTCCGTATCGGTGACGGCTGCCGTATTCCACAGGGGGTCTGTACCCAGATTCGAAACGATTGTATGAACATCGGCGTTTTTGTCCACGGTCTGCATCAGCGCAAAAGCGACTGCCGCAAATACCTGATCATCTGCCAGAATGACGGAATCCTCCGCTTCCTTATCCTTTGACTGACGCAGATAAATAATCTGTCCGCTGTCGGAAGGGACGATCATCAGCAGAATGGTACTGCTGACGGCAGAGGTATAGATGGTGATATCTCCATTGTCCGTTGTGACAATGGTTTCGGTCAGCTCCGGTACGGTCACGCCGGTGCTGTATTGTGCAATATTTTTGTTCAGTGTCTTTATGAACTTTTTCAGTGTCAGATTTCCGAACGAAGACAAGCGAACATCGCCGCATGCTGTGAGCGTGAAGGCGAATACGACGATCGTTAATCCTATGATGAATTGCCTGGAGACTCGTTTCATAACCGACGCTGTCCTTTCTGCGCGCGGACGTAAAAAATACACCGAGCGTGAATTGCCTCAATTACCTTATCGGATGTGTGTGCGGAAAATTAACGAAAAAGAAAGGAAACGGAAAAGCTTTTGTTCGATCGGAAGCGATTTGGAGACGCAAAGACAGTGGATAGCAGATCGGTCGGATGGATATATTTCTGCTGTTCCGAGATCACACAAGGTATAGCGAAGGTTTTTCAGTGAGCAGGCCGAGAAAACAAGATGTCACGTTCTTGTAAAATTATCGATAAACGATAAAAAAATATTGACAAACGAAAATTTAATACCTATAATAAGCGCAAACGGAGGGTGTGATGAAAGAACCGACGAGAAAAGTATTATCCATATTTACGAAATATCTCATGATCCTTTTGATGCTGGGCGATATCGGGGTGATGGCGTGTATGCCGTTTATGCTCAGGCAGATGCTGGTGCTGCTGATGGAGCCCGCCGCCGCCGATAATCTGTTGCCGTTTTATTACGTGCTGCTGTACGGATCGGGTATTCTGATCTTGTTGATTCTCAACAATCTGCGCTGTCTGTTCGACGCCATGATTGTCGGGCAGCCGTTTGAACGCAGCACGGAAAAGCGCATGCTGCGCATGGGGGTGGAAAGCTTTCTCATCGCAGGGATGCTGATCGTGAAAATATTCGTACAGATTTCTTTTATGACGATTACGTCCGCCGGGATTTTTACGATTGCGGGATTGTTTTGTCTGGTGCTCAGCGATCTGTTTCGGCGTGCGGTGGACTATAAAGAAGAAAATGACCTGACGGTTTAGGTGAGCGATATGATCAGAATCAATCTGGATGTGATGATGGCAAAACGGAAGATCGGGCTCAACGAACTTGCCGAAAAGGTCGGCATCACAAACGTAAATTTATCCATACTAAAAACAAATAAAGCAAAGGCGATCCGATTCTCGACACTGGATGCCATTTGCCGCGAGCTGAACTGTCAGCCTGCGGATATCATGGAGTATACAAACGAGCAGTCGGATGAAGTCTCCAACGCAATCTGAGGGGGCGGGAATCTATGAAAGAACGAGCTCCCATCGGTTGCGGGCAGTCATGATTTCCTGCGGCGTGCTGATTTTGCTGCAGGCAATCCGATTCGGGCTGAAGCAGATGTGCTTTTACGCATTGCCGCGCGTATCGGATTTGACGGACTCGGTTATGTGATGCCGATGAAAGCAGCTGTCGGGCTTGTGTACGGCGTTGCGGTCGGGTTTGTCCGATACAAAACAAAGAATGTGTACGCATCGATGTTGCTGCACGGCGTCATGAATGTATTCGGTCGGTGACTGTCATTTTGGCGACGGTCATAAGATATCGAAAGAAGCGGGGAGTGTGATAAATGAAAAAAACAATGGTATTCGGGCTTCCGATCCTGATGATATTGCTTTCGGCAATCATTGCTGCGAGCAGTGCGAGCCCGCACGAAAGTACCGTTGCGCGCGAGTATGCGGCGGCGGTGCAGATCAGCAACCGAAGCGATGTGAAAATCGCAAGTATCAGCATTGCTTACGGCAGCGAAAAGACGGTGCGTGGGAGTATGGGGTGTGTCAATGCGGACGGGTCGCTGTTCCGATACGGCACGTCGATGGACATGGAACTGCTCTCTTGTGATTTCGCGGGGGAGACCGAGTTGGTGTTATCGTTCTGTATACAGACGGACGACGGAAGGAATATTCCGATTCCGGGTGCGTTTCTCATTGACGCGGATCACGAAACAACTTATCAGTACGAGATTGCAGGAACCGATGTCGATTCGCTGTGCATAACCGCAGTGCAATAAAAAAATATTCGGGTGAAGGGGAACAAAATATGAATATCCGAAAATCGAGCAGGGCAATTCTGCTCAACGATAAAAATGAAGTGTTTCTGATTCAGGAGACCTTCAGCAATTTGGATCAGCACAATACCCTCTGGGTGACACCGGGAGGCGGTACGGAGGACGGCGAGAGTTACGAAGCCTGTCTCAAACGCGAATTGTACGAAGAGCTGGGATATGAGCTGGACGGGATGCCGAAATGCCTTTTTGACAGGGAACTTGTTTTCCGCACAGCGGACGGGACGGAGTTTCTTTCGAAGGAACGCTACTATCTTGTGCGGACGGAAACAATGAAAATGAATTTTGACGGATTGACACAGCGGGAAAAACGCGATGTCAAGGCACGCAAGTGGTGGTCTGCGCAGGAGTTGAATGCTTCGGATGAGGTGTTTTTTGCGGACCATCTGCCACAGCGCATCCGCTGCGCGATGCGCGCAAGCGAAGCCGAACTGCCGCTGCCGATCTAGCCGCCGTTTGCCTGAGCGACATACACAAAACCGCGAAGCGGAATTGTTTTTTTCCACTGCTTTTACACAATGAAACCATCGGACAGACTTCCAATCTTTGTTTGCTGTCCGATGCCGCTGCTCACCTTGACAAGGAGGACGATATGGAACTGTTTGAATCAAAAAAAGAAACCGGAATCTTGCTTGCAATCAGTGCGGTGCTCGGGATTCTCTTCGACGTGCTGTTTTACAATGCATATACGCTGGGATTGAATTATCTGCTGTTTGCACTGCTGCTGCTGGGGGCGACCTTCTGGGCACTTGCGCACAAAAAGGAGTTTGATCCCAAGCGTTACGCACTTTTCTCCGTTGCAATCATTCTGCTGGCAGGCGAATGTACGGTATATGCAAGCCCTGTATTTATGGCGTTGAATTTCTTTGTTGTGCCGTTTCTGTATTTCTGCATGGTGCTTTCGGCACTGCACGTCGAAACGGATCTGTTCAACAACTTTTTCGGGTATGTGTTCATTCCGATCTCGAGGATGCACCGATTCTTTGCATCGCTGGTCGGACTGTTCGGCGTGAAAAGAGGAGAAAAGCATACCGCGGGCAAAGTACTGCTCGGGGTGGCAATTGCCGCAGCCGCGCTTGTGATTATTCTGCCGCTGATGCTTTCCGCGGACGAAGCGTTCCGCTATCTGATGCGCGATGTATTTGATTTTCATATCAATGCGGATTTCTTCGTACAGACGATTCTGTTCTTGTTGGTTGCCTGTTACGGATTCGGATTTGTTCATTACGCGCTGACAGGAAAAAAACAGCCGATGTATGAGCCGCAGTTTCCCGGCAACGCACAGCAGAACGGCATGCCTTACGGGCAGCCGCAGTATGCCAATCAGGCGAACCCGTACGACTATCCGCCGCCGACTTATCCCAAAGCAAAGCCGGAGGCAAATCATTATGCATCGACGCTGGTGACGTTCCTCTCGATCATCGGGATTGTTTACGCGGTATTTTCTTTTGTGCAGATTCTGTATTTGTTTCTCAAGATCGGTGCAGGACTGCCATCCGGTTTTTCCTATGCGCAGTATGCAAGAGCGGGAGTCTTCCAGCTTTGGGCATTGACGGCGATCAGTGTGGCGGTTGTGCTTATCTGTGAGTCGCTCGGCAGGAAAATGACCGCAGTGAAACAACGAACCTTACAGTGGATTTACACGGGATACGTGATTATGACATTGTGTATGACAGCTTCTTCCGTCTACCGCATGGTGATGTATGCCGAAGCGTTCGGCATGACCCGTGCGCGCACGCTGGTGTTCTTCTATCTGATTTTGCAGACAATTCTGCTCGTCATGCTGATGGGCAAAGTGTGGAATCCGAAGTTCCGCTTCTACCGCACGCTGCTTGCGGTGACACTGGCATTTTACGTGATGCTCAATTATGCCAATATCGACGACATCGTTGTGGAAATGAATTTGAGCCTGTATTACAATACGGGAGAACTCGACGTCGATTACATAATGAACGATCTTTCTGTGGATGCGCTGCCGTATCTGTATTATTACGGTCAAGACAACATGAAGTATGATCCCGAAACCGTCTACACCGAACCGCAGCGTCAGGATTATGCGATAGAAAAGGCATATATTCAGGCACTGTACCGATATGAACTGCAGCAGTTTATCAACCGCACGGATCATGAGCAGTATCGTTACGAATGGCGGGATTTCAGTTTCTCGATGCATCGCGCGGTGAATTTGGTGAACGGGATATAATGCAGGGGACGCATGTTATAGATTCAATTGAAAATGAAAAGCGGGACGCTTGCAATGCATTTATTTGGATATCGGAAGCGGGATGCATATTATATTCAATATGGAATTAAAAGCGGGATGAATATCATATATTCAATATGGAATTAAAAATGGGACGCATATCATAAATTCAATCGGGAATAAAAAGCGGGACGCATATTATAAATCCAATCGGGAATAAAAAGCGGGCTGCATATTATAAATCCAATCGGGAATAAAAAGCGGGACGCATACAATGCGTCCCGTACTGATTTGATGATTTGAATATTTTTTGCTGGGATTATTCGGGTTCGGGGATGCTATTTCATGAAAAGGAAATTTGCTTCAAAAAGATTGAAACCACAATTACGATGTGATATAATACCATATATAGTAAATAATAATATGGTAGGTACAGCATCATGAGACATGGAAGCATCATCCGCTACGGCGGCGGAATTCATGCAGTGCCGAAAAGCAGCTCTGACAATTTGGCGGAATGCAAACTGGCGGCATTGACCGTGCGTATTTTCCCGCCGCAAAATTTTAAACAGCAATTTCTCAATCAAACGGATCACCTCGCCATGCGCGGGTGATTTTTTCTTTGAACAGAATTGATGAAGGAGGGTAACGAATGACAGATGAAACGAAAATTTTATTGCAGGAGGTGATCCTTCCATCTCGTCCGGGGCGCACGTCAGCGCCTCATTTTTTGTGCCAGCGGATGATATCGACCACCCATTCCGATTCGGGCAGCGGAAGCGCGGGATAGAGCGTGTGCATTTGAGCAATTCCCTGAATACTGCTCCAGAAGGTCATAATCAGCGCAACGGGATCGCCTGCTCTGATCTGTCCGCAAGCCTGACCGGCTGTGATGACGGGAATGAGCGGCGTGACCGAGTCGAAATCCTCTACTTTCGCCCGCACTGCTTCGGGTACCGCGTTCGGATTCATTGCCTGCTGCATGAGCAGAAAATACTTTCCGGTTGCGGAATCCGTGCGCAGCGCATCAAGAATATAATGTGCCATTGTTTCGAATAATGCGATCGGTTCCGTTACGCTGCCGCTCAGCGCGATCATGCTTTGCGGTCCTGTGAGCGCGTATTGCACGAGCTCAGCATAGACGGCTTCCTTTGATGCGAAGTAGTTGAAAAAAAGCCCCGTGCTGATGCCGAGTGTCTCGGCAATTCCCCGTATTTTCATGGATTCGTAACCTTTTGTGACAATCGCATCAAGACAGCAGTCGAGTATCTGCGCTCTTCTTTGTTCGCGCTGTTTTGCGCGTATGCCTATTTTTCCCTTGTCGTTCATATTCGCAGTTTTTTCTCCATTGTTTCTGCCGCACCTTTTCCGCTGACGATGGCGGTGCAGATGCCGCCGCCCGCCGTCGTCCATTGCCCGCAGATGAGCAGTCTGTTCAGATCGGGAAAATTCATCGGGATTTTTTTGCGCATCGCTTCTCTTGTCGGGGCGAAGCCTTCAAACGAACCTTTGTAGACATTCGTCAGACGGACATAGGTTGCGGGAGTGGATATATCCGTGACTGTGATTGCGTCCGAGAAGCCGGGATAATGGGTTTCGATTGCCTTTGCCACATCGGCGGCGAGACGCTGTTTCTCTTTTTTGTACGCAGCGGGATCGGATTCATTCAGTTGCTGCCAATATTCAAGAGGCGCTCCCAGCATTACCATAACGCTGCTGCATCCTTCGGGTGCGGAAGCAGGGTCGAATTCAAAGGAACGAAGGCTGATGCCGTACGTTTGTTCCGCATCCGAAACAGCGATGCCCTGCGGGACTTCCAACGATACCGCATACGGAAAGTCGAAGCGCTTGCTCAAGCCGAACGAAACAAGCGCGAGCGGATCAAAAAGAGGTGTGTCTTTGAGCATTTCCTCGAGCTGCGGATGGTGGTACGCTCCGCCGAGCATGCGGCTGATTGTGTCATAAGCGTCACATGCCGCGATGACACCGTCCGCGCGGTATTGGGAACCCGCAACTTGTACGCCGACCGCAGACCCGTTTTCGACGAGAATACGATCAACCTTAGCGGAATAATGCACCGTTCCGCCGAGGGCAAGGTACTTTTCGAGAATGCGGCGGGTCATATCGTAGGCACCGCCCATCGGATACCCTGCATTGCCGCTCATACGGCTGCCGAGCATCATCAGCAGTGCAAATGCCGCGAAGTCGGCAGGCATGAGGTGCTCGATGATTTTCTTCAGTGTTTCGCTTTGGAATGCCGCACACACATCTCCGACCGTGCGTTTGAGATACTTCGGGGCGAGGGAGAGAAAACCGCGGCTTTTCACGAGCATACGTATCAGACCCGCAAAATTTGAGGGGGCGCCGAGCGGCAGTTCGCTTGCCGCAACGCGCTCGATGTCGTCGCACAAGGTGTCGATTGCCTGGGAGTCTGCTTCGGACAGATTTTTCAGAAATGCGCGGAATGCTGTTGCACGCAGCGGAATGCGGTACATGGTTCCCTTGTATTCAAAGTCGATGTACGGCGCATTGTAGATTGCGATGTCTTTGTTCAGCGCGCCTGCCCATTCGTAGGTGCGGTACATCGGTTCGCTCGGAAGTGTGCCGACCATCCAGTGGATGCAGCCGTCAAAGCGGTAGCCGCCGCGTTCCCATGCGGTGCACATACCGCCTGCCCAGGGTGCCAGCTCGAAAATTTCGCTTTCGATCCCGAGTTCCTGCAATCGGATGCCTGCGCTCAGTCCGGCAAGTCCCGCTCCGATGATCATTACTTTTTTTGTCATATATAAATCCTCCGTTTATCGTGAACATATAGTCAATGAACGATTGTTCAGTTACAGTTTAATACCCGAAGCGCGCAAAATCAATTCCAAGATGAAAAAACACGGAGTGGTTGTTCAATGAACATAGAATTGAATGAAATGTCGATTTTGTTTCGGCATGCAATGAATAACGAATGATTTTGTTGTATTGCATAACGTTATGTGTTAACATAACAATATCTTTATTAAAAAGAATGTCGGATAATTTCAGATCATAGGGTCGGTTATTTTATCTGTTTTGCGTAAGGTTTGAAGATGTGCTATAATAGCATTATCGAATCATATAAACAGAAGGTAAGTCGGCACATAATAATAAATCCGAGACTTTCATTTAAGGTGAACAAGTATGAGTACGGTGTTATATCCGAACAAAAAATTACTGAAAAAGAATTCGAGAAGTGATTTACTTCCCATGATATCATCTGTTCAGGTCGTTTCTTACAGGGAAACGTTACCGGTACTTTCGTCCGCAACACGCAAATCATTGGAATGTCTGCCGAAAAAATAATCGATGAAGTTGTTTGTTTTTGCGGGACCGAACGGGTCGGGGAAGTCAACAATTGTATCATCTTTTTTGCGCGAAAACGCATCGATCCCGTATATTTGTCCCGACAGTATTTTTTTGGAATATGAACAGCAGCATTTTTTTACGGATACGATGTCGCTGGAGGATAAATATAAAAAGTGCCTTGATGATGCCGAGAAATTGCGTGAATGCCATTTGGAGCAGTCTTTGGATTTCTGTTTTGAAACGGTCTTTTCAAGACCGGATAAAATAGATTTTCTAAAGAAGGCAAAAAAAGGAGGTTATCAGATTTCATCTTTTTTTGTTGGTGTCAATTCGCCCGAAATCTGTATCGAACGGGTGAGACAACGGGTTGAACAGGGCGGGCACGACGTGCCTGACGAAAAGATAGTTGCGCGTTATGGCAGAACAATGGATAATCTGAAATCTTTGATGGATATAGCAGATAAGATCAATATCTATGATAATTCAGGAAATGGTTTCTTGCCGGTTTATTTCAGGGAGAACAAAAAAGAACGGTTATTCAGTGAGAATATTTTCGAATGCGAATGGGTTGAACAATATCTTTTACCTTATATCTGATATTAATGAATAAAATTAATGTTTTGTCTATTTTAAAAGACTGCCTGATAGGCAGTCTTTTGTTTTGGACTGAAATGTGCCGCAGGAAACGATCATGATAGGAAGATGTTTGATATCAGTGACATAAAAACATCTATTCTTCGCGGAGTGTGTTTGCCGCGGGACGGTTTTTCATCAGCAGTCCGAGCAGACCCGCAAACAGCGGCAGTATGAATATTACAATAATCGCTGTGCTCAGTCCCCAGATGTCCGCGATTCTGCCGATAAAGATCACCGCCAGACCCCCGAGACCGCCCGCAAAGCCCATGGTAAGACCTGCGGCAAGTGCTTTGTTGTTCGGAATCGCTTCCTGTGCGGCAACGACCGTAACGGAAAAACTGGAAAGCAGCGCCGCACCGGCAAGGGCGAGCAGGACTGTGGAAATCCAACCGCTCGTCAGGAAGAACCCGAAAAACAGCGGTGTTGCCAGAAGCAGTGAGCCGACAATCAGAATCTTTCTGCCGTACAGATCGGAGAGAAAGCCCCCGATCACGCCGCCGAATGCCCCTGCGGCAAGCATGATGGTCACCAGATGACTCGCAGCGACATTCGAGATATTCAGCGAATGCAGATACAACGGCAGGATGGTCAGCATGCCCATATAGGCGAGGGAACGGATTGCGATGACGCCGATGATGGCAGTGAGTTCTTTGGTTGCCGCTTTCAGCGAGGCAACGACTTCAGTCATCGGGGTGTGTTCGCCCTTGAGCAGGGTGTCTTTCGGGGCGAAAAACAAAAGCAGAATAGCCACCAGCAGACCGGGGATGACCGTGAAGATCGTCGCGTGAAGTCCGTATGCCTGAAACAGCGGCACAAGAAGCAGAGGGCTGAATGCAAAGCCGAAATTGCCGAATGCGACAAATGCCGAAAGCAGCACGGCTTTGCGGTCGCCGCTGAGCACATTGACCATGGTGGATGCCTGCGGATGGAACGCCGCCGTGCCGAGACCCGCCAGTGCGGAGATGATCACGAGCAGTGCGTAATTTTCCACATACCCCGTCAGGGAAAGCATCACTGCCATCCAGAGTGTGCCGACATGCACAAGCCATCGTTTGCCCTGACGGTCGAGATAAAAGCCGAAGACCGGCTGAATGAGAGAAGATGACACGGTAAAGGCGGAGACGAGCACCGCCGCTTTTGTTGCGGTAAATCCGGAATATGCCACAATCAGAAAAGGGATTAACTGCGGCAGATAATTGCTGTAAAAGTCGTTCATCAGATGCGCAAGAGAGAGTACGCCGATTTTGCCGTACTCAATGGGCGCTGATTTTGTCTGTGTGGTCATGATTTTCCTCCGTGGGTGTCAGTTGATTGTGCTGTCAGAATCTTGTAATGCGCTTGAAAAAAAGTGAAGTTTTCCATCCGTTTTTGGATATCGTCCGCATGATCCGCAAGCGAACGCAATCCTTTTTCCGTGACGGAATACCATTTGCGCGGCTGTCCCGTATCGGGCGTTTCCCACCGCGAGACAACGGAGCCGTCTTTTTCCAACTCGCCGAGAGACCGATAAATGTCCGCGCTGTCCGCAAAGCAGTGCGGCAGTTCCGTCTGAAGCCGGTTCATCAGCGCGCCTCCGTAAGCTTCCTGTTCGGCAAGCAGCAGCAGGATATAAGATGACGTATGGCGTCCGTGATTTTTTGACATAGGCTACCTCGATTCACAGTATAGTGTGAAATACATGATACTGTAATTAACAGTATCATAATCATAGCGCTTTTCATCCGAGTTGTCAAGCGGGCAAGGAATCATTTTTGGCAAAAGAAAAACCTCGACGCGCGGGGTTGATAATTTATATTGTGTTGATGGAAATTGGCATGTTTGAAATAAAAAGTTCAGTTCCTAAATAGTTTTTATTTGTTGAATACCGTAAAGAATACGTTTGAGGTTGATATTCATAATACATTGCTTCAATCTCGGGGGTTTTATCATAAGTTACAATCCAATTGTATTTTTCTATTTCTTTAATTTTACGACTTAATTTTAGATGATCATCATGAGTATAAAAATTGGTGTATAATTGTTTCCCTTTTTCATAATATGGGGGATCGAAATAAATTAATGAGGGAACTTTTATTTCAGTTTCTATTCTTTTAATAAAATGTATGGCATCCTGATTGTATATTTCAATGTCATTTTTTCTAGCAGCAATTGCTTTGATAATAGAAATGAGCGAAGTTTTATTAAAACGGCAATCCATTTTATAAGCACCCAATTGATTTTTTCCGCCAATTACACCACCACTGATAATACCAGAATGATTAACACGATTCAGATAAATTGTTGATAAACCTAACTGAAATAAATCTACATTTAGTTTATTTTTTTGCACTTCTTTTTGTTGTTCACGTTCAGCTATCGTAAGAGCTATTTTAGCAATCGCTTCGCAAAGTTGATCGCTTTCAAAAAGAATAGTATGCCAAACTGCGTAAATTGACCGATCAATGTCATTCAGGTGAATGGTATTAACTTTATTATTCAGTAATAGTTTCAGTGCTAAACCGGAACCACCACAAAAAGGCTCAATATAATTACAGTTCAGTAAATTTGATTGAGACAGTATCTTATTAAATTGGTTGTAAAGTTTTGCTTTTCCACCCGGGTAGCGAAACGGAGTACATGTAGAATTCAACATTACTACCTCAAAAGATCATTCTATAGGACAAGAACCAATTCTATTTGCAATTTCATTATAGCATTTTTTAAATTTTTTGTTAAATTGTCCAACTTGATATGGATTCTTTTTCTTCCAAAACTTAATTATTTCAGAACTATCGGAACCTAATAGGTCATTGAAATTATTAAACCACGATTTGTATTCTTCTATGTTTTGAAGTATCTGGCTAGTATAATCTCTAAAACACACATCATACCCCATATCATGTATACTCAAATCCTCTTGAAATTCCTCGTAATTTTGTCTATTTCTATAAAAAGAATACAAACCTTTTTCGGGCGCATCACTGAGAGGCAAAAATATGATATTTGGATATTGTGCAATATCAATTTGATTTGAAACATCGCCATCCAAAAGAATAACTGAATTTATGAATTCGGGTATTTTATGGTTGATTAATGTTCTATAGTTTGACCAACCAAGATGCATATCATTTCCGATAATCTCTACGTATCGTAAATTTTTCTGCGTAAGTATAATATTCAGAATCTTTCGTGCCAGATCATCTTCAGCGTAAACATTGAGTTTTTCGTATTGAATTCGCGTTAAGTTAATATCGGCTATTAATTCATTGAGATTATATTGATTGATAATTGGTTTTTGATTAACCTGTGTATTCTTTTTTTCAAGCATTATGACTATGTTTTTAAATTGACAGGCAGGGTTAGACGCTCCTCTCCTATCACTGGTTAAGGGTAATTCCTTAAATATATGTTTTGCCACTTGTTCAGAATGTGACGTGAAAATAATCTGGATTTTATACTCAGTACTCATTTGATGTAAAAAATTAATTAATTTTTTTTGTGAAGCAGGATATAAAGCAGCATCAATTTCGTCTATTAATAAAATTCCGCCATGATAATTTTGAGGATATTTCTTTTTTAAACGAGCAAAAGACAATATAGATATGATGATTCTACTAATATTATATTCCCCTATTGAATTTGTTTTTGCTGTATACACTTCATTGTTGATGCCAATGAAACGCATTTTCTTCTGATTTTGCAAGCCAAGAAAATTAATATTCGATTCAAGATCATCGTTATTTATTAATATTCTTTTATGGTATTCGATAAATTTATTTTTTTCCTCATCAGCCAAATTAAAATCACTTAACACATTAGAATTTGTTTCACCAATAGGGAACAATCTGCTCATACTAAGAAATATAACAGGAATTTGA
>CAYUFL010000023.1:30618-30853 GCA_964444065.1 uncultured Lachnospiraceae bacterium | reverse complement strand
GGCGCAGAGGTGATTATTTACCGAAGCAAAGACGGCACGGCAAAAGAAAATATTGACGCATATTTTGCGGAACAGCTGACGGTTTTAAGCGAAATTCATCCCGGTTTTCACGGACATGAACAAAAATAATCTCACAATTGCTGTTTTGAGCGGAAAAGGCGGTACAGGGAAAACATTTGTTTCCGTCAATCTTGCCGCCGCGCAGATCAGGGCCGGCATGGGTGCCGCCTATATC
>CAYUFL010000023.1:18743-30608 GCA_964444065.1 uncultured Lachnospiraceae bacterium | reverse complement strand
GAAGAACCGAACGGTCATTTGTTTTTTAAACCGGAAAATATTTGCGAAGAAATCGTTTCGGTGCCGATTCCGATTGCGGACGAAACGAAATGTGACGGATGCAAAACCTGTGTTACGTTTTGCCGTTTTCATGCGCTGGCATATGCAGGCGGACGTTTGATGGTATTTGACGATGTCTGTCACTCGTGCGGAGGATGCGTGCTTGTTTGTCCCAGGCAGGCCATAACCGAGGTCAATCAACCGATCGGTCGGATTTCAGAGGGGCAATCGGAATCGGTTGCGGTATGCAGCGGTATGATGGATACCGGTGTGGAGTCAGGGGTTCCGATCATCCGTAAATTGCTCGAGAAGCAGGATATGTGTGACGGATTGTCTGTAATTGACTGCCCGCCCGGAAGCGCCTGTACCGTGACGGAAAGTATTCGGAATGCGGATATCTGCATTCTTGTTGCCGAACCGTCCATTTTCGGTGCACATAATCTGGATATGGTGTATCGTCTTTGCCGCTTGTCCGGCAAACCGGTCGGCGTTGTACTGAATAAATGCACACAAGGTGATAATCCTTCCGAAACATACGCTTTGGCAAATCATATTCCGGTGCTGGCATCCATTCCGTTTGATAAAGAATTGGCGTATCTGAATGCAGAAGGTCAAATTGCCGTACGGGAAAAGGAATCGTATCGAATACTGTTCCGCAATCTGTTGCAGCGAATTCAATCGGAGGTTACACAATGAAGCAGCTTCTAGTTTTAAGCGGAAAAGGCGGCACAGGGAAAACGACTGTGGCAGGTGCGTTGATTCAGATATATCGGACAAAAGCATATGCGGACTGCGATGTCGATGCACCGAATCTGCATTTGATGATGTTACAGGAAACAATGCCGGAACTGTCTGATTATTACGGTATGCAAAAGGCTTTCATCGATCCCAATCTTTGTATTTCGTGCGGAGCCTGTATGACGCATTGCCGTTTTGAAGCCATTGCCGATCAACCCGATTATCACATTGATCCGATCTCCTGCGAAGGCTGCGGTGTCTGTACCTTGGTTTGTCCGGTATCTGCCGTGTTGATGCGGGATGATATTGCAGGCAAACTGAGCTTGTATCAGAACAATCATGTGTTTTCTACGGCAGAGCTGAACATGGGAAGCGGCACGTCGGGCAAGCTTGTCACACAGGTAAAACAGAACCTGAATACACATGTCCCAAAAACAGAACAGGCAATCATCGATGGTTCTCCTGGCATTGGTTGCCCCGTCATCGCGTCGGTCTCCGGTGCGCAGTATGTATTAATCGTGACGGAGCCTTCCTTATCAGGGCAGAGTGATTTGATACGCCTGATGAAAACGCTGCATCAGTTCGGTGCGCCGCATGCAGTCTGTATCAATAAGGCTGATCTAAACGGCGAAATCTGCCGCGAAATCGAAACGTACTGCAGTTTAAACAGTATCCCGTTTCTCGGAACAATTCCATATGATCCGCAAGCCATTCGGCAGATCAATGAGGGAAAATCAATCATGGAATCAGATTCGCTTTCTGCGCAGGCAATCAAAGATATTGCGCAGCGGCTGCTGAAATATATCGTACAGGAGAATCAAGTGATATGATCATACGTGCGCTTGCGGAAAACACATCCATATCGGACGAATATGGATGCGAACATGGGCTCAGTCTCTATATCGAATCTAAATTGCATAAAATATTGTTTGATATGGGTAGAAAAAAGTTATTTTACGAAAATGCGATCAAGATGAATGTCGATTTGTCTGCGGTTGACATCGCTTTTATCTCCCACGGGCATTTTGATCACGGCGGCGGAATGCGTTTGTTTCTCAATCATAACGAGAAGGCAAAAATATATGTGAACGTGAATGCCTTTGATGCACACCGCTCACAGAGAAGCAGCGGACTTGAGGATATCGGACTGGAGCGGTCTTTGTTTTCAACCCAACGCTTTGTGTTGGTCGGAGATCGCATGAAAATTGATACGGAACTGGAATTGTTTTCCGATATTCAGACCTCAGATCTGCTTTGCAAATCGCAAAAGACGCTGATGATGGAAAGTGCGGTCGGTTTTGTTCCGGATACGTTCGAGCACGAACAGAATCTGATCATCACGCAGGGCGAACGTACCGCTTTGATTGCGGGGTGCGCGCACCGCGGCATTGTGAATATCCTCAACCGCTATATGCAGATCAAAGGCAAAGCGCCCGATCTTGTGGTGGGAGGATTTCACCTGAGCAATCCCGAGACAGGCGTGGGCGAAGACCCCGCTTTGATCCTGGAGATCGCACAATATCTGAAGGCGCTTCCGACAAAGTATTATACCTGTCACTGTACGGGACTGGCGCAGTATCAATTGCTCAAAGAGTATTTGGGCGATCAGATCAGCTACCTCGCGACCGGCGGGACGATCGAGTTTTAATTGATATCCATGAATCACTGATAAGGAGTTATATATGAGCGAAACTTGCAACAACGAGTGTTCGGGATGTGCCAGCGACTGTGCAGACCGAAAAGAAGATTTCAGAGAACAGCCGCATGAATTGAGCCACATCAAAAAAGTCATCGGGATTGTCAGCGGAAAGGGCGGGGTAGGCAAATCGCTGGTCACGTCGCTGCTTGCGGTGGGCATGTCCCGCAACGGATACCGCACGGCGATTCTCGATGCGGATATTACGGGACCTTCGATTCCCCGTATGTTCGGCATCAAAGACAAGGCAATGTCCGACGAAATCGGGCTGTACCCGATCCCGACCAAGACAGGCATCGACATTATGTCGGTCAATCTGCTTTTGAAAAACGAAACCGATCCCGTCGTATGGCGCGGTCCCATTATCGCCAATACGGTGACTCAGTTCTGGAAAGATGTGATCTGGGGTGAAGTGGATTACATGTTTATCGATATGCCGCCCGGCACGGGAGATGTGCCGCTTACCGTGTTTCAATCCATTCCGGTGGATGGCATTATCGTTGTGACTTCCCCGCAGGAGCTTGTTTCCATGATCGTCGGAAAAGCCGCAAAGATGGCGGAAATGATGCATATTCCCATTCTCGGCATCGTGGAAAATATGGGCTATTTTACCTGTCCCGATTGCGGAAAGCAGCATCTTATTTTTGGCGAAAGCCACGTGGAGGAGACCGCAAAACAATATGGTATCGATACGATTGCGCGCCTGCCGATCGATCCGAAGATTGCCGCAGCGGGCGACAAAGGCACCATTGAACTGATCTCGGACAGCATTCTCAACGAGCTGAAAGCGCTTCAGGAAAAATTATAATCATAAATCATATACTCAGGAGGTATTACGATGAAAATTGCAATTGCAAGCGAAGGCACTATGGTTACAGGTCATTTCGGACACTGCGAAAATTTTAATATTTACACGGTGGAAGACGGCGCGATCACCAAGATCGAATCCGTTGCGAATCCGGGACACAAACCGGGATTTCTCCCGGTGTTCCTTCATGATCTCGGCGCAGGCGTCATTATTTCCGGCGGCATGGGCGGAGGTGCCATCGATATTTTCAATGAAAAAGGCATCGAAGTTGTTGTCGGCGCAAGCGGACTTGCACTGGAAGCGGCGCAGAACTATCTCAAAGGCGAGCTCAAATCAACAGGGTCGGTCTGCCATGAACACGAACATCACGATGAGTGCCACTAAACTGTACCGAAGCGCTGCCTGCAATGCAGGCGGCGTTTTTTTGTACGAGACGAATCCTTCCTGTAAGCCCTTCGTAAAATCTTTGTCTGGTTTTTGTGCCTGTCTTGACGGCTGTTTTTCTGCGTGGTATAACGTTTATAGAAAGACAATACAGAGGATTTGATATGCACAGAAAATCATTGAAATTCGCTGACATCGATCATTTGAAAAGCAGCATTCTGTTTGTGATATCTCTTGCGGGTATTCTGCTTGCCGTTGCGGTGCAGCATATGGAACCTTCGGATATCCCTTCGGGCATTTTATCCGAGCTGCTGTCTGTGCTCTCCAAACAGTAAATTGTTAAAACTTTCGGGAGCGGCGTCCGATACGCAAAAACAGTCCTCCCTCCTTCTTGTCAACCGTATCGGAGTCCATCCTGTTCCGAAACGCCGTTCGGCGTTTTTTTTATGCGGTATCTTTTTTTGGATCATTATGATCTTGCTTCGCGTGTGCGGATCATAACTATTTTTGAAGAGAATCACGCTCATTGGCTTGTCATTCCTTCTTTTGTCCCGCGCAGCTCTGTGTTACAATATAGTCAATGAAGAATAAAAACAAACTCGTTCTCAAGCACTTGCTTATTTTCGCGGTACTTGGTGCGTACGGATTGATTCTCAGCCTCACCGACATCGGCTGTCCGATTCGCGCCCTTACGGGGGTGCCCTGTCCCGCATGCGGCATGACGCGTGCGATGTTTGCCTTTGCACGGCTGGATTTTGCGTCCTACTGGTATTACAATCCCGCAGCGCTGATCATTGTCTTTGGTGTTCTGTTCGGTGTGCATATTCGTCCGCTGTCAAAACGCTTTCCGAAAAGGATCATCACTGTTGTACTGATTTTGTGCGCGGCGGCAATCTTTGCGGTCTATGCCGTGCGGTTGATTTTTTGTCAGATACCGTAGCGAAACGTTAATTCTTCGTTAAAGCAAGCGGTTTTTATTGTACAATTTTTTACCAACTGATATAATATTTCTTAGCATGCAACACAAGACGGCTTTCGAAAAAAGCAATTAAAAGGAGTTTATGGATGGATCAGCAAAGACTGGATATGTATTTAATGGCAAATGCGAAAAATTTCCCGAGCAATCAGATCATGTATTTGAAAGACCGACTGTCGGCACTGGATGACAATCAGTTTATGATGGTAAGCGGTATGGAACTCAAAGATCCGAATACGATATTGATTATTTCGATTTTCCTCGGAACGCTCGGCATTGACCGTTTTATGCTCAATGATGTGGGGATGGGTGTTTTAAAACTCCTTACAGCAGGGTGTTGCGGTGTGTTGACGATTATTGACTGGTTTTTGATTATGGACAAAACCAAGGAATACAATTTTATGAACATGATGAACGCGCTGAATTATTATTTGCGATAATCATTCTTTCGCAGTCTCAAACAGACATCCCCGTGCGCAGTCATCCTTGGCGCGTCCGGCGGATGTTTTTTTATTTGTTCCTGCAGACAATACGCATACGCTTCGTGATCAGTCAAAAGAAACCGATGCGACCTGTTTTTCCGTTTCCGTGTGTGCGATTGCGTTGTGCTCACGCAGAAACGCTTGATTTTTCGCCTGAAACAAGCTATTCTATTACATATAGGGATATGGTCAAAAAATCCCTTCACGAGGTGTGAATGAATCAAATCAAAGAGGTCGCTATGCCGCTTGAAAACGCACTGCGGCAGGCGGAGCTGTTTGGCTCCGGCGACGAATATATCCGCTTTATCGAAGAGAAATTCAATGTTTCGGTCGTTTACCGCGACGGAACGCTGAAAATTTCAGGCGACACGCAACAAACGGACAAAGCAGCGGAAACAATCTGCTCACTCATGGATACACTGCAAAAAGGGCAGCCGATCGAAAAACATACCGTCGAATATATTTCCGGTCTGGTCGATGACGGCAAATCTACCAATACCGTTTATAACGATATTGTCTGCTACACGGTGCGGGGCAAGCAGATTCGCAGTAAAACCATCGGACAAAAGAGCTATGTGCAGGCAATCAAGGCAAACGACATTACCTTCGGAATCGGACCCGCAGGCACAGGCAAGACCTATCTGGCAATGGCAATGGCGATCAATGCTTTCAAAAACAACGATGTCAACCGCATTGTTCTGACGCGTCCCGCTGTTGAAGCCGGCGAACGTCTCGGTTTTTTGCCGGGCGATATGAAAGAAAAAGTGGATCCATATCTGAAACCGCTTTATGATGCGATTTTTGATATTATGGGTCTTGAAAGTTACGAACGCTATGCGCAAAAAGGCGCGATTGAAATCGCCCCGCTTGCTTATATGCGCGGACGTACTTTGGATAACGCATTTATCATTCTGGATGAAGCACAGAATACAACGCCCGAACAAATGAAAATGTTTTTGACAAGACTGGGATTCGGCTCCAAAGCAGTCATCACAGGGGATGTTACACAGGTCGATCTGCCGTACGGAAAAACATCGGGACTTGCAACCATCAATCAGATTCTCAAAAACATCAAAGGAATTGAATTTGTGTACCTCACGCAGGACGATGTCGTGCGCAACAGCATGGTACAGAAAATCATCAATGCTTATGAAAAATACGAAGAATCAGTCTAAAGAACAAAAACCGTTCGAACAAATTGCAAAAGGGACAATGAAGTGGGCATCGCATAAATGGGTGATCCTGCTGTTGTTTTTCTTTATCGTTTTTGCGCTCATTTTCAACGGGTTCACGCCGCAGACCGTTAATTTGAAAGCAGGGGATATTGCGTCGAACAGCATCGTCGCGCCCCGCAGGATCGTTGATACCGAAATGACGGAATCGCTGCGTGTACAGGCGGAAAATCTGACCTCACCGGTGTATGATTACCTTACGAACGCTTATTCCGAAACGTCCGATCAGGTGAACACTTTCTTTTCCACATTGGACGGGGTACATTCTTCGCAGATCGATCAGGCGACGGTAGATTCTTACAACCAGATTTACAGTGTCAATCTGAGTCTTGCGGATTATCAGTACCTGTTGTCCTTGCGTTCCTCAACCAGAGCAAAGCTGCAAAGCGCGATCAACGAGATCCTCTCCGGTCTGTATTCGGGTGAGATCAAAGCTGCGGAACTGCAGGATATCAAATCCGGTGCATCCGATCAGTTGCTTTCGTACGGGCTGAGCGCACAAAGCACGCAAATCGGGCAGAGTATTTTGCAGTCGGTGATCCGTCCGAATATGATTCTCAATGCGGATGCGACGAAAATTGCAAGAGCCGCCGCACGCGACAGTGTCAACGAGGTCGTTTACGAGACAGGGCAGACCATCGTTACCCGAGGGGATGTTGTCACGGAACATCAGATCGCACTGCTCAAAGAAGCGGGACTGATCAAGACGGGACTGTTCGAAAATATGTCAAAAACATTCGGGCTTCCCGCACTGATTTTAATTCTGATTGCCATTTATATTTCTTATCTGTATTTGTACCATCCCGAAATTTATGCCAGCAGCAAAATGTTGGTGCTCATCGCCGCGCAGTTCATTCTCATGCTGATCATCGGTCAGTTATGCAGCTATTTTTCGGTATATCTGATTCCGGTGTCCATTATGACCATGACGCTGTGTCTGGTGTTCAACTCGCGCGTGGCGGTGCAGACGAATCTGTTTTTGATGCTTTTCCTTGCGGTCGGGCTGCAGCTGGACATCGATTCGTTTTTATATCTGATTATTTCCGGCTATGTCGGTATTTTATATATGCAGCAGATCAGTACCCGCACGGATATCTTCAAATCGGGAATGCTCGTCAGCGGTGTGAATATGCTGATGATTCTGATTATCAACATCTATCGCAGCAATATCGGATTCACCACATTAAGCAATCTGATATACGGTTTCGGCAACGGAGTCATCGCCGCACTGCTCACCAGCGGCATGCTGATGATGTGGGAAGCAATGTTTAATATTGTCACCCCGTTCAAACTGCTCGAAATGTCAAATCCGACCGATGATGTCATACAAAAACTCATTACGGAAGCTCCGGGTACCTACCAGCATTCTCTGGTGGTCAGCAATATGTCGGAAACCGCCGCGGAAAAAATCGGTGCGAATCAGCTTCTTGCACGTGTCGGCGCTTATTATCACGATATCGGAAAATCGGAGAAATCCGTTTACTTTAAAGAAAATCAGATCGATATCACGAATCCTCATGACTATATCTCGCCCGAAGTCAGCGCGAAAATATTGAAAAATCACGTTTCGGACGGCGTTTATCTGGCAGAAAAATACCGCATTCCAAGCGAAATTTCTCAATTTATACAAACCCATCACGGCACAAGTGAGATATCGTACTTCAAAGCGGAAGCCGATCAGCAGGGGTACGAAGGGTCTGAGGATTTCCACTATCACGGAATTCTTCCCGATACGAAAGAAACCTCGATTGTAATGCTTGCGGACTCCGTCGAGGCCGCGGTACGCAGTCTGGACGAAAAAAATACAGACAATATCCGCAAAATGATCCGCAGTATCGTAGGCAAGAAAATCAACGAAGGGCAGCTGAAAGAAAGCAAGCTCTCGTTTGAGGAAATCGAAACGATCAAAAGTGCATTTTACGATGTGCTCACAGGTGTATACCATACAAGAATTAAATATCCCGACAGCGAACCGGTGAAAAACGAATGATAGAAGAAATTGATTTTGACAATCGCAGCGGAAATCCGATCGATCCATCCGTCAGCACGTATATTTCGCAGGCTGTTCGCACAGCTTGCACTTTCTTTTCTTTTGACGCAGGCTATCAAGTGAGCGTTTCGTATGTCAATGAGGGAGAGATCCGAAGTCTGAATGCCCAATACCGCAAAGTTGATTCGGTCACCGATGTGCTGTCCTTTCCGATGGAGGATACCGATGTGCGCGGCGTTGCCCTGCTCGGCGATATCGTCTTATGTATGGAGCGCGCGGCGGAGCAGGCGGAGGAGTTCGGACATTCGCTTGAGCGCGAACTGTCTTATCTGAGCGTACATTCCGTACTGCATTTAATGGGATACGATCACGAACTGGACGACGAAAAATCTGAAATGCGACTGCTCGAAAAAGAGATCATGCTCAAGCTGCGCATTTTTAAGGGGTGATCATATTGCGCAGATTCATCAAAAGCTTGCACCACGCCATGGACGGCGTGCGTTATCTTTTCCGGACACAAAAGAATTTTAGGATTCATCTTGTCTTTGCAATGGCAACCATTTTCCTCGCGGCACTGCTCGGCTTTTCCATGACGGAGTGGGGCATTCTGTTTGTGATCATCGGACTTGTGCTCGGTGCAGAGGCATTCAATACCGCAATCGAGCGCACGGTGGACTGCGCATGCGAGCAATACAGCGAAACCGCGAAACAGGCGAAAGACACCGCTGCGGCAGCCGTACTGCTGTTGAGCGCGGCGGCTGTGCTGATCGGCGTTGTTCTCTTCGGAAGCAAACTGATTGCGCTGCTGATACGATAAATACGATGTCCAAAAGGAGAACCCGATGAATATACAGACAAGACAAGCACTCATCGAAACGGCTGTGAATATGCGCGATGCCGCATACTGTCCGTATTCGAACTACCAAGTCGGTGCGGCGATTCTGACCGCATCGGGCGCAATATACGGAGGGTGCAATATCGAAAACGCATCCTATCCCGCCACGATCTGTGCCGAACGTACGGCAGCGGTCAAAGCTGTTTCCGACGGACAGAAAGATTTTCGTGCGGTGGCAATCGCAGTATCCGGCAAGACCCCCGGCTACCCCTGCGGGGTGTGCCGCCAATTTATGAATGAATTCGTCGAGAATGACATGGAGGTCATTCTGATCAACAAAGACGGGGAAATAACGGAAGAAACATTTTCTGCAATTTTCCCGCACGGATTTAAAGGAGAGGACATGAACGCATGACAGACAAAAATTTCAAATCAGGTTTCATCGCTGTAGTCGGGCGCACCAATGTCGGCAAATCGACACTTTTGAACGCATTGATCGGTCAAAAAGTATCCATTGTTTCAGACAAACCGCAGACCACGCGCAACAATATCCGCTTAATCCGTACAACAGAGACCTCGCAAATGGTCTTCATCGATACTCCCGGATTTCACAAACCCAAAACGAAGCTCGGCACTTTTATGGTTGACGCCGCGGGCGCTTCCGTGCGGGACGTTGATCTTGTACTGTTGCTCGTCGAGGAAGAAGCCTTCATCGGCAAGGGCGACCGTATGGTGCTGGACAAACTTGCAAGCAGCGGAGTACCCGTGATTCTCGTCATCAACAAAATTGACAAGGTTCCGAAAGAGGAGCTGCTCAAAAAGATCGAGTTGTTTAAAGAGTTCCCGTTTCTCAACGAAATCATTCCGATTTCTGCGCTGAAATCAGAGAATGTCGATACACTGGTTGCTTCGATTGAATCATACTTACCTGAAGGACCGATGTTCTTTCCCGATGATATGGTAACGGATCGTGCCGAACGTTTTCTCGTGCAGGAACTCATCCGTGAAAAAATCCTGCGTTTTCTGGAACAGGAAGTACCGCATGGTGTTGCTGTGGAAGTCATGAGCATGAAAGAGCGCCCGAACGGCACACTGACCGATATCGATGTAAATATTTACTGTGAGCGCAAATCGCATAAAGGCATCCTGATCGGCAAAAACGGCGAAATGCTGAAAAAAATCGGGACTGCCGCGCGCAGAGACATCGAAGATATGCTTGACGCCAAGGTCAATCTTTCGCTGTGGGTAAAAGTGCGCGATGATTGGCGGGATCGCCCGTATGATCTGAACGATCTTGGATATACAAAAGATGATGAATAGACAGGAGTGCCGCACCGAATGGCAGTAAGATACGAACTGATCAAAGAATGCCCGCACACGCATGCGCGCGCCGGTATTTTACACACGCCCCACGGCGATATCGAAACACCGATCTATATGCCGGTTGGCACGAAAGCTACGGTCAAGGCAGTGCTGCCGGAAACACTCAAGCAGATGAATGCGCAGATTATTCTGGCGAACACCTACCATCTGCATCTGCGACCGGGCGAAGAGATCGTAAAAAAAGCCGGCGGACTGCATCGTTTTATGAATTGGGACAGACCTATTCTGACCGACAGCGGAGGATACCAGGTCTTCAGTCTCGCGAAAATCAATAAAATCACGACCGACGGCGTTGAGTTTCAAAGCCACATCGACGGCAGCCGTCATTTTATTTCGCCCGAAACGTCCATTCAGATTCAGAATGATCTCGGTGCGGATATCATCATGGCATTCGACGAATGTGTGCCGTACGGCGCCGATCACGATTATACCGCACGTTCGCTGGATATGACGGTGGCATGGGCAAAACGCTGTATGGATTACCACCGCAATCCCGATACACAGGCACTTTTCGGTATCGTGCAGGGCGGCATGTTCCGCGATCTGCGCATCCGTGCCGTGGAAGAAACCTGCGCGCTTGATCTGCCCGGATTTTCCGTCGGCGGACTCTCCGTCGGGGAACCGAAGGATATGATGTATGAAATGCTGGATTGCACCGTGCCGATCATGCCGAAGCATAAGCCCCGCTATCTGATGGGCGTGGGCAGTTTCGATGCGCTGCTGCAAGGCGTTGCTTCGGGCATTGACATGTTTGACTGCGTCATGCAGACCCGCATGGGCAGAAACGGAACCGCGCTGACGTTCGACGGCAGAATCAATCTGAAAAACGCACGCTACAAAGAAGATTTTACATCGATTGATCCGCACTGCGACTGTTACGTCTGCCGGAATTACACCAAGGCGTACTTACGGCATCTGATCATCTCGGAAGAGATCCTTGCATCGATGCTGCTGAGCGCGCATAATCTTGCAATTTCACTGAAATTCATGTCGGAAATGCGCGAATCGATCTTATGTGACAATTTTGTTGAATTTAAGAGAAAATATGAGAACATATGGTATAATAAACAAAGTTAAACAAGGAGGAACCCAATGATTCAACTGTTATTAACCACTTCGTCCAGCACAACGCTCTATATGGTGGGAATTATCGCGCTGATGTTTGTGCTGATGTATTTCACCAGCATCAGACCTCAGAAAAAAAGAGAAAAACAACATCAGGAAATGATGTCCGCCATGAAAAAAGGCGACCAGATTATGACAATCGGCGGATTTTACGCGAAAGTATTTAAAGTAGAAGAC